>JAZNZJ010000048.1:0-12951 GCA_045594885.1 Candidatus Fimenecus sp.
GCCGTAAGGCAAAGACGGATGAGGTGGAAAACTAATTGATTATGATATGTAACGGTTGCTATCGCAACCTACACCTCATCAGTCACTTCGTGACAGCTTCCCCTCAAGGGGAAGCCAATTCATTACCCCGACAAATTCAAATTTATTGCATTAAAAAAGGTGGGAAAAGCCCACCTTAATTAACTATTCAATTAGCATTATTTACCTGCAAGTTCTGCACGAGCAATTTTAATATTCTCTACAAAGCGCTTACCTGTTTCAGTAATCTTCTTGTAGTCGCCGGTCTTTGCACCTGCTGTAAGTGATGAGCCTGCGCCAACCGCAACAGCACCTGCTTTAATCCATTCACCAACATTATCAGCATCAACACCGCCTGTTGGCATCATCTTTGCATAAGGAATTGGGCCCTTAATGTCTTTGATAATCTTTGGTCCGAAAAGGTCAGCAGGGAAAACCTTGAGAATATCTGCACCGTTTTCCATAGCAAGTAAGCCTTCACGAACTGTCATAATACCGGGCATCATTGGAACTCTGTAACGATTGCAAAGTTTAAGAGTTTCAAGGTCAAGTGCGGGGCTAACAATGTACTCTGCACCTGAAAGCATTGCAATTCTTGCAGTTGCAGCATCAAGAACTGTACCTGCACCAAGAATGATTTCTTCGGGAGTGTATCTCTTTGCGAGTTCTTCAATAACCTTATCTGCATGAGGAACTGTGAATGTAAGTTCAATTGCTGCCACTCCGCCCTCGATACAAGCATCAGTAATTCTAATAGCCTGGTCAACTGTTTCTGCACGAACAACGGCTACGATACCGCAGTCTTGAATTCGGGTAATGATTTTTTCTTTATCCATAATTACATCTCCAATGGAAAAATATTTTTATTTTACGGGCGGGCACGGAGACCCGCCCCTACATTTTAGTTTTATCTCTGTACTCTTGCACCTGAGCCTTTAACAATATTTTCAACTTCTTTAAGTGATGCCATTGATGTATCACCCGGAGTTGTCATTGCAAGTGCACCGTGAGCAACACCATAATTCACTGCTGTCTGTGCATCTTCTGTTGTCATAAGACCATAGATAAGACCTGATGCAAATGAGTCGCCACCGCCAACACGGTCAAGAATTTCAAGGCCGGGGAGTTCAAGACCCTTATGAACCTTGCCGTCTGCATAGCAGATTGCTGACCAGTCATTAACTGTTGCAGTTTTTACTGTACGAAGTGTTGTTGCGATAACCTTAAAGTTAGGATAAACCTTAACAACCTCTTCAAGCATCTTGTAGTAGCCTTCAATATTAAGTTCTTTAAGGTTTTCGTCGTTACCTTCAATTTCAAAGCCAAGACAAGCTGTGAAATCTTCTTCGTTACCAATCATAACGTCGATATATTTTGCGATTTCCTTGTTAACCTCTTGTGCCTTTGCCTTACCGCCGATGTCGTTCCAAAGAGATGGACGATAGTTAAGGTCATAAGATACGATTGTGCCGTATTTCTTTGCGGCTTTAACTGCTTCAATTGCAACCTCTGCGGTTGACTCTGAAAGTGCTGCAAAAATACCGCCTGTATGAAGCCAACGAACACCGAGAGTACCGAAAATATAATCCCAGTCAATATCGCCTGCTTTAAGCTGTGAAACTGCTGTATTGCCACGGTCAGAAACACCAACTGCGCCACGAATACCGTAACCACGTTCTGTGAAGTTAAGACCATTTCTCACCGTTCTGCCGATACCGTCATATTTAACCCATTTGATGAGTGATGTATCAACACCGCCCTGCATAATAAAATCTTCGAGAAGACGACCAACCTCATTGTCTGCAAATGCAGTTACAACTGCAGTCTTCATACCGAAGCAACGGCGAAGTCCACGAGCAACGTTATATTCACCGCCGCCTTCCCAAGCTCTGAATGAACGAGCAGTTTTAATTCTGCCCTCACCCGGGTCAAGACGAAGCATAATTTCACCAAGTGAAATCATATCAAACATACAATCTTCTTTTTTTCTAAGATTCAAGTTCATATATATACCTCCAAATTGCTATAACGGGAAAAGAACCACCAATTATACTCCTGAGTATGCAGAGAAACCACCATCAACACAAATGCTTGTACCTGTGATAAAGCTTGAATATGCCTCATCGCAAAGGAATAACAATGCACCTGTAAGTTCTTCTGACTCACCAAATCTCTTCATTGGTGTTGCATTGAGAATTTTCTTTGTTCTGTCTGTTGGTGTGCCGTCTTCATTCCAAAGAAGTGCTTTATTCTGGTTTGTTGAGAAGAAGCCGGGCGCAATAGCATTTACACGGATACCAACGTCTGCAAAGTGAACTGCCATAAATTCTGTGAAGTTCTTAACTGCCGCTTTAGCCGCTGAATAAGCAGGAATTTTTGTAAGCGGACGATAAGCATTCATTGATGTTACCATAATGATACAAGTATTTTCTTTTTCTGCCATATCACGTGCAAAAACCTGTGTAGGAATAAGTGTACCAAGGAAATTGAGATTGAATACAAATGAAATTCCGTTTGCATCAAGGTCAAAGAATGTTTTAATATTTTCGTCCTTTTCAACAAGGTCGATTTTTTCAAGAGTTTCTTTTGTAGTTGTGCCTTTGGGGTTGTTACCGCCCGCACCGTTGAGAAGAATATCGCAAGTGCCAAGTTTTTCATTGATGATTGCACGGGCATTTTCCATACTCTCTTTTTCGAGTACGTTACAACCAACTGCGATAGCCACACCGCCGTCAGCAACGATTTCGTCAGCAACCTTCTGTGCTGCTGCTTCATTCAGGTCAAGAACTGCAACCTTAACGCCCTGCTTTGCAAGTGTTTTTGCGAAGTCGCCACAAAGTACTCCGCCACCACCGGTTACTACTGCTACTCTGCCTTTTAAATTTTCGTGTACCATAGTTATTTATTTCCTTTCTCAACTGCTTCAAACAAGCCGTTTATGTATGTAGCACCAAGTGCTCTGTCAAAAAGACCATAACCCGGTTTACCTGTTTCACCCCAAATCATTCTGCCGTGGTCGGGACGAACATAGCCATCAAAGCCTGTATCAACAAGTGCCTTAACCACCTCATACATATCAAGACTACCACAGCTTGAAATGTGTCCGCTTTCTTCAAAGCTGCCGTCTTCCATAATCAAAATATTTCTGATATGCATAAATGCAATTCGGTTCATTGCACTATATTTTCTAATCATTTTTACAACGTCATTTGATGCAGCACAACCTAATGAGCCTGTGCAAAGGCAAAGACTGTTTGCCTCGCTATCAACGAGCTTTAACATTCTGTCAATATTTTCTTCGCAAGTGATAATTCTTGGAATACCAAAAATTGGATATGGCGGGTCATCGGGATGAATTGCCATTTTAACACCGCATTCTTCGGCAACAGGAATAACTTTTTTAAGGAATTTTTCAAGGTTTTTCCAAAGTCCCTCTTCACCGAGTTCGCCATAAGCAGAAATTAACTCTCTAACCTCTTCTTGACTATAGCTTGAGTCCCAACCGGGAAGATGAATATCATCTTTAAGAGGGTCAAGACCTTTCATCTGCTCCCAATACATAACAAGACTTGTTGAGCCGTCTTCAGCCTCTTTGTCAAGCTGTGTACGAGTCCAGTCAAAAACAGGCATAAAGTTATATGTTACACATTTAACACCGTATTTTGCACAACGACGAATGTTTTCACAATAAACCTCTAAAAGCTCGTCCACATTATCTCTGCCAAGCTTAATGTTTTCGTGCACGGGAATTGATTCAACAACATCAAAAACAAGACCATTTTCTTCGCATTGTTTCACCATTTTCTCGATTGACTCTTCCGGCCAAACCTCACCAGGTTTTACGTCGTAAACGGCACTGACAATGCTCTTCATATTTGGAATTTGACGAATGTATTGCAACGAGATAGGGTCACTTTCGCCATACCAACGGAATGACATTTTCATAATTTTCCCTCCAAATTATCTATTTTTACAAAATAATTTTATCACTATAATTTTTCTAATTCAATGTATTATTTATTGTATTTATGGGATAATTTTATTTTCAATCATTAAAATTATTATCATCTTCCCAATAAGCAACGTCATAAGGGTCTTTGTCGGGGTCATAAACGTCCCACAATTCGTGCTCAAAATTCTTGGGCTGTGTGGGACATTCGCTGATTGCCTCAACCTTCATTCCCCTTGACCAGATTGACGGGTCAATGCGGATTGTATAGCCACAGCAGGACGGAGTTAACCATTCGTGCATTGGTGCTTCAGGCAGTGCATAGGTCTGCATAATTGACATTATAACACCACCGTGAGTAAATACCGCAGTATTCTGCACACCCGCTTTTATAACACCGTCAACAATTTTTTCAAAGCAATCGCAAATTCTGTAATTGAAACGCACCTGACTGTCACCAAAGGGTGCGGCTTTATTGGGGTTTGTGCCTGCAAGCCACTCTGCAAAATCCTCATCATCTTGCAATTCCTCTGCGGTTTTGCCCTCAAATTCGCCGAAGTCGTATTCACGCAAATCATCTAAAACTATGGGGTTTCTGTCAGGGTAAATTGCCAATGCGGTTTCGGTGCATCTTTTTAACGGGCTTGAAAAAACTGCATCAACCTTGGGGTATTCGCCGTAGTTTTCCATAATATCCTTAAGCTGTGCCATTCCCTCTTCACATACTGATTCATCGGTATGACCTATATATCTGCCCTCAAGATTTCCCTTTGTCAGTGCATGGCGGATTAAGTGAATTTGGTAAGTTTTCATATTTGTTCTCCTGAAAATTTGTGAATTCACACAATATACAAATTGTTGAATTCGTTGTATAATTTTAATACATTTTGTATAAAGATTAGGTGATTTTATGAGTACACCCATTTCAACAAGACTTGTTGCCCTTAGAAAAGATAAGAATTTAAGTCAGAAAGAAGCCGCAGAAGCATTGGGAGTTTCACAGGCATTACTTTCTCACTATGAAAAAGGAATTCGTGAATGCGGACTTGATTTTCTTTGCCGTGCTTCTTCATTTTATGACGTGAGTGCGGACTATCTTTTGGGTATTTCTGACACTAAAATGGTTTCGGGTGCGTTGTTTGATTTGACCGAAATTCCGCAGGACAGCGAAATGCGAACAAGCACACTTTTTAGAGCATATCTTTTTTTAATGGAAAAAATGAGTATAAGCGGTAAGAATAATGCGGACCGCATAAAAATGATTTATGTGCTTACCCTTTACAAGATTTTCATTGACGCAACCGAATTAGGCTTTTTCCCGAAAAGCGAAACGCATAATACACAGATTGCATCATTTCTCTCGGCAAGTACAATTGACCACATTCTCACTCTTTTCAATTCTTCATCGGACCTGAAAGTGAAAAAAGGTGATACTGCACCAAAGTGCATTGACACAGTTGTTAAAGAAGCCGAAAAGATAATTGAAAATCAGCTTGATTTACTTGCTAAGTCACGCAAAAGCAACAAATCAAAGTAACTCCTTGTAAATAGCACTCTTTTTAAAGCCTGTTTCGGCGGCGATTGTCTTTGATGCCTCATTGACACTGACACCCTTGTTAACAAGCTCACGAGCCAATTCAACAGCCTCTTCTAATGTAAGGGGCTGTTTTTCTTTCACCTTTTCTGCCCCCGCCAATATAAGCACATATTCCCCACGGGGATTTTCAACCTCATAATATTCAATGGCTTTTTTAAGGCTTGTCCTAAACACTGTTTCGTGGATTTTTGTAAGTTCACGCACCAAGGCGATTTCTCGGTCACCAAAATATGCGTACATATCATTAAGTGTTGCCTTTAACTTATGAGGTGCTTCATAAAAAATCATTGTACGGGTTTCATTTTTAAGTTCTTCAAGATGTTCTTTTCTACTCGGTTTATTTGTACTCAAAAATCCCTCAAAGGTGAAGCGACCGCTTTCCATTCCGCTGACCGCAAGTGCTGTTGCAAAGGCGGTAGGGCCGGGCACGGACTCAACGGGAATATTATTTTCGTGGCAAAGATAAACAAGGTCTTGCCCCGGGTCAGAAATGCAGGGCATACCCGCATCTGTGACAATTGCACAGTTTTCGCCCTCAAGAATTCTTTTAACTATTATTTCGCCCTTTTCACGACGATTATGCTCAAAATAACTTATGAGAGGTTTTTTTATATCAAAAAAATTGAGTAATTTCTGTGTAACTCTTGTATCCTCTGCCGCAATAAAATCAACAGCAGCAAGAGTTTCTTTTGCTCTCTTAGAAAAATCGGACAAATTGCCGATTGGTGTTCCTACAACATACAGTTTTCCGCTCATTTGTCCGTTTCCTTTCTGTATTTTTCTGTGATACTGAGCATTTCATCACTCAATGCACCGTCTTCTTTATATGCCACCAATTGAGCCTCGACCTTTAAGCCATTTTTTGCACCTCTTTTGCCCTCTATGAGCACAAGCCAAGGTTGAGTGTTGCCTTTTTTAGATACAAAACGGAGTCTTTTAGGCTCAATTCCGTTGTTTCTCATTGCTACCATAGCATCAAAAACTCTTTCGGGACGATGACAAATACAAAACTTACCGCCGAATTTTAAGAGCCTTGACGCACTTTTTGCAATATCTTCAATATTGCAGGCAATTTCGTGACGGGCAAGACAAACACCCTCGTCTTCATTTTTTATTCCGCCACCCGAAATTTTATAGGGCGGATTCATCGTTACCAAATCATAAGTGCCCGTCTGAAAATCATTGATATTCTTTAAATCTATATTATGTACCTTAATTTTATCGGTATTATTAAGTGTAAGTGAACGTTTTATTTGTTCACAAGCATTCCCTTGAATTTCAACCGCATCAATACTTTTGCACTTGCCGTCACGAAGCCAAAGAAACGGAATTATTCCGCAACCCGACCCGAAATCACAGGCAATATCATATTTTTTAGGTGATGCAAAAGAGGCTAAAAGCATTGCATCTGTACCGAAGGTGTGTTGCTTTGAAACTATAAGACCAACGCCCTCGCCTAAATCTTCTATATGCTCACCGTCAAAAAGCACCGTATTATCAATCAACATAAATATCCTCAACATCTTCCATACTTCTTATTGTTGTAATCATAAGAGCAAGTGAATCGTCATTTTTAGGGAATACAAGCACCTTTATAACTGATGTATCTTTACGACGCTTGAATTTTAAATCTTTTGCCTCGGTGTAAACAACCTCCATTGAGTGAATTGTTCCACCGCATTGTTTAATGGTTTTTGTGATAAGCGGAATTTGTGTTCCCACGTCTTTAATTTCAATAAAGAGAAGCTTACCCGCCGAGCCACGCACAATAAATCTTTTAAGAGAATTAAGTGTAAGGTAAATTACTATTGTTGCCACAAGTCCGCCCACAATAAAGCCTGAGCCCACCGCAATACCTATACAGGAAACTGCCCAGAGTGATGCGGCAGTTGTAAGACCTTTAACGGAAAAGCCCTCACGAAGAATTGTACCCGCACCTAAGAAACCAATACCGCTTAACACCTGTGCACTCATTCGTGTTACATCGGTTGTGAGCCCTTGCTCTTTAGCAATATATACTGAGGTAAGCATTACAAGTGCCGAGCCCACCGCAACGAGAATATGGGTTCTGAAACCTGCGGGACGATGTGAATGCTCACGTTCATAGCCGATTATACCGCTCAATAATGCCGCAAGTCCGATTTTCACAATTGCGTCAACAGTAAAACGCACATCTTCAAAACTCCACAGCCATATTGCCGCATTCTTTAACCATTCCCAAGCTTCTGCCAACTGAACTCAACTCCTAAAGTTTCAAAATATAAAAGCAATTTAGTCCTCGTTTTATAAAAATAGACCGCCCTGTAACACGAGTATATTTTTTCTGTAACAATGAGAAAACCGCAAGACATACGAGTGTATTTCGAGGATTTTCGAAAAAGTTACAAGGAAAATAGACCGTGTTATATTTTTCTTAATAATGGCAATACGGACAAAACAATTGACCATACCGCCTGATATATTAATATTTGCCACACACCGATTTGTGCAAGACCTGAAAGAAAAGCAAGTAACACAACCGTTGCAACACCAAGTGCCGATGCTACTAACTGAACTGTTTTTGATGAATTCACAAACGAATTGATTGCAAACGCACTATGAAGTGCTTTAAGCATTCCTTTTATGCTACCCTTGTGAATAACCTTTGCATCCGCTTCGGCAATTTCTGTATCTTTAATCTTTGTAAACATTTCACCTGCAACGGGGTTTATAATTTTAACCACATTTGACGGTAATCCGAATTCCTTTTCAAGAAATTGTTCGGTAATATTTGCATCTGCCGTTCTAAAGAATATTGCAAGACCGTCTTTTTCAAGTTCACGAATATATTTTGCGGTTTCTTCATTAGCCTTATAAACCACAACAAACATAGCCGCAATCTTACCTTCAATTGCAAGATAAATCACATTTTTACCATTTTGTCTGAATTTTTCTTCAAGTTCTTTGTCGGGCACTTCAACATTATGATGAACCAACAATTCACGATTACCAACCAAAACTCTGTGATTGTGAATCCAGCAAGAACAACCGAGTTTTTCTTCATAAGCCAAAGATTCAACGGGCAACAAAAGACTGCGTTTACCAAGAATTACGCCGTCAAAGATATCTGCCATAACACCGCCCGAAGCAATAATAACCGATGCAGTATAGAGAATTGCTTCATCTATTCGCATTTTGTGGTACATTTTCATACCCTCAATATTACAACCGCCTTGTTCAAATGCGTCACAGGCATCAATAACAACACCATTTGAATTAACCGCATCTTCAACCGCACTGTAACCGTTTATTATTGCACCGTCTTTGTTAAGATTTTTGTTAGCAGAATAAAGATTGACCGCTGACAAAAGACCCGATGCCGCAGGTAGCCCCATAAGAATTACACCCGCCATAGTGCTTACACCCGCAAATATATTCTTTGATACAATACCATAAACCACACCTGCAATAATTGCAATTCCGCACACAATCGGCACTGCGATTTTAAGAAGCGGTCCTGTGATTTCTGCTGAACGTGAAATACCTACAAACCCACGTGGAAAACCAATTTTTGCTGAATATTTAATGTCGTGATTACCCGAAATTACACCCTTTGCAATTTCACTTGAAATATTGGCATCTGCAATATTCTGTACACTATAATATTCTTCATCGTCATTTGAAATAACATCAAAATTACCCGCATCATTTTTACAACGGATAAACTCGCCAACGGTTTTTAAAATCATTGGAACAACCGCCGCACCCGCCAACAGACGTGCAACAGACTCAACACTGTCGGTAAATCCGAATGCCACAAGGCATTGTAAAACAGCAGCAATTGCCGATACAGAAACCACCGTATCCATATCAACTGTTTTGTTTTTTATTCCGTTAAATGCATTTATGAAACTTCTGTGGCACACAACACAAGCACCAAGCAGTAACAAAAGCTGAACAATCACATAAACATATTCGTTGTTGTTATAAAGTTCAAAATTGCCGTTTTCTGCACCCGCAACCGCCGCAAGAATTGCCATAATTCCGCCAATTATTGAAAGCACTATTATTTTGATAAGTAAATTCTTGCGTTCTGCAGAAAATTCTCTTTTTACGTTATTTTTGCCCTTTGGTCCAAAATATTCACAAGCAACATTTACTGTGC
Source organism: Candidatus Fimenecus sp. (assembly GCA_045594885.1). GTDB lineage: Bacteria > Bacillota > Clostridia > Oscillospirales > Acutalibacteraceae > Fimenecus. Next base: position 9,709 of record JAZNZJ010000048.1, read on the forward strand.
GACGTTCAAAACGTCTGCGTGGACGTGTTTCAAACTCTTTAATGTCGTCTTGAAAAATAAGGTCACCTTTAACGAAATCCTTTACCACATTTTTTCTGTTCTCTCGAAGTTGTCTTTCAACCTCTTCTTCGGACTGCTGTACAACGGGTTCTTCATCTGCAAAGCCGTCAAGGATAAGCTGATTGTCAGGCTCTTGTGAAGATGAACGAATATCTTCGTGTTCAATTAAATCTTCAGCACGAACAATTGTGGGTATTGGTTCAAAGCCGAATGTGTCAGCCTCTGAATCCTTATTCTTTTTCACTACAACACCGGGGGTTTCAATTGTTTTCTGGTGAACATTGGGAATAACACGTGTACCCTGAATATACTTGGTTTTGCCATCTTCACTTGCAACCGGTGTAGAAAGTGCTTCACCGTCGCCCGTTGTGGTACGTGCAACCTTATTTCCTAAATTATGCGAAATATTGGGGTTATATGCCCCTCTAATATTGACTTCATTGAACATTCTTGTCTTTTCAATTGAAATCTGACTGTCGTCATTACGTTCTTCAATTATTACATCTTCTTCAACAGAGGTGTCTTCTGCTTCAATGCTGATTGGCTCACCCTCATCAATGAGTCCCATTTGACCGTCACTGTTTATTTCAACAGATACGTCTTCTTCTACTTTTTGAGTTTCTTTTATGGCTGAAAGGTCAAGGGTGAATTTGCTCTTTTTAGGTGTTGCAGGCACAACCTTTACGGGCTCTTCTTTTGAGGTTTCATTCCCATTAGTTTCGGGCTCGTCAAATTTAACCTTTTCAGGCTTACTTTCAACGGTTTCCTCTTTCTTTTCGCCCATTAAATCAGATAATAAAGCATCAACTCTGTCCTGTGAATACAATTCGACAGGTTCAGATTCACCATATTTTTTTGTAGATTCAAGAATATCGTCAATCAATGACTCAGGTATTTTTGCCATAATAAAATTCCCCCGAATAGTTTATTATAGTTTCAATAGATTATTTTCTTCTGTAAGAGAACTCGTACATCAATATTCCACCCGCAACTGATGCGTTGAGTGAATTAATTTGCCCTTTCATTTGAAGTGAAATGATGAAATCACACTTTTCACGGACAATACGACTCATTCCGTCGCCTTCTGAGCCGATTACAAGCACTGCTGCACCGTCAAGGTTAACACTTCTCACATCTTCGCCGCCCATATCGGCACCATAAACCCATATGCCCTTTTCTTTAAGTTCTTCAAGGGTTGCAGCAAGATTTGAAACACGTGCTACTTTCATATATTCAAGAGCACCCGCACTTGTTTTGCCAACTGTATAATTTAGTGACGCACTTCTGCGTTTTGGAATAATAATTCCGTGAACACCCGCCGCCTCGGCAGTACGGATAATCGCACCAAGATTATGGGGGTCTTCAATTCCGTCACAAGCAACAATGAAAGGCTTTTCACCACGTTCCTCGGCAACTGCGAGAATTTCTTCAACCGTTGAATAATCATGTGCGGCACATATTGCGGCAACGCCCTGATGATTTGCCTGACCACACATAAAGTCAAGTTTTTTACGGTCAACCTCTTTAATCACCGCACCTTTTTCACGGCACTCGCCTATTATTTTACCAACAGAACCGCCTTTTTCGCCACGCACAACAAAGAGTGTGTCAATCTCACGACCTGACTTTATAAGCTCGGTAACAGCATTTCTGCCGATGATTAAATCCTTTTGTCTTTCGTTTTCAAATTTATCAAATTTTTTATCCATATTCACACCTCAACAGGCATAATTCTACATAATACTTTTAATAATTTATTATAACAAAAAACCCCTTATAATACAAGGGGTTTTTAACAATATATTGTGTATCCAATTATATTTTTAAAGTTTTTTCGACACATTTTGTATCATAGGTTCTATTTTTCTTCGCCGTCGTTTTTTGTTGTAAGCTTTGCAAGGTAATCAACAGTTTTTCGAGAATTGTTTATAAGCTCCGCAAAGCCGTTAACAAGAACTGATATAATCCAACCGCAAACGGCTATTCCCACACCTGCAACAGCACCAATAATTAAGCCTGTAATACCGACCGAAGCAAACATATACACTGCAAAAAGTATGCCGAAAACGATTGAAACTATCAACACTATTTTTGAAACCGATGCAACTGTATCTGCCATAGAATAATTTGAAATTTCAACGGGAGCATCTTCATCAGATTCCAGTTCTGAAAACTCTGAATTTGCTGACTCTTTCTCTGCAAGAGCCTGTGCTTCTGCTTCTGCTCTCTCTTTTTCAGCACGAGCACGTGCAAAATCCATATTAAACTTTTTACAATTAATGCAATTGGCAGTTTCTAACCAACATTCAGTATGATATGCCTCCCAGCAATATGGGCATTCAACCAAGTCACCCTCGGGGATTTCTTGATTACATTTAGCACAAGTAATGGGTTTCATAAAATCAATCCTTTAAAATCTTATAAGACAATTATAATTTTTTGACAGACTAAAGTCAATATTTAAGGATTATCTATCTTTATTTTTATGCGCAATAATGCTTTACATAGGGCTTTTTTGTGTCGTTTTTCTTGTAGTAATCAACTAATTGCTTACCCGTTATTCGCAAATCTCTTTCCATATCCCGAAGCATAACAATTTTCGTATTCATTTCGTAAAGTTTTATTCCGTCCAATTTTTTAGTTGGGCAGAATATATGCGAATGAGTGAGTGGAGCTCCTTCGCCTGATTGAGATATTGTTCACCTAATTGTTCCAATGTCATTTCTGCCTCCTTTCTGTACCGAACATTTGTTCTGTACGAGAATATAATACTACTATTGAAGGCATATTACAAGAGCCACAAATCAAAAAACAGTCCACAAAAATGGACTGTTTTCAAAAAGATTTGTAACAAAATTTAATTTTCATTTTTTAGCAAGAAATTGACGGAGGGAGTTTGTTGTTATTTGTATTACTCCCTCAGTCTGCTTCGCAGACAGCTCCCTCAAAGATGGAGCGGAAATACGCATATTAGAGAGATAGACAAATTGAGGGTTGTAGGGGTCTTTTGCCTTCCCCTTGAGGGGAAGGTGGATTTGCCGTAAGGCAAAGACGGATGAGGTGGAAAACTAATTGATTATGATATGTAACGGTTGCTATCGCAACCTACACCTCATCAGTCACTTTGTGACAGCTTCCCCTCAAGGGGAAGCCAATTATCACCCCGACAATTTTAAATTTGTT
>JAZNZJ010000049.1:0-24969 GCA_045594885.1 Candidatus Fimenecus sp.
AGCAGTCTGCCGAGCCCCATTGCATCGCTTTCATAATCGTTATACATTGAAGATATAAAGGTTGCGACTTGTTTTTCAACATATTCTTCCCCTCTTTTTTTATATTCTTCAAGAAGCGAATTTTTCATAGCACTACCCACTCCGCCACTCACTTCGGAAATATCACCATTCATAGTCACTTTGATTTTGAACGTAGGTTTGCCATTCTCAATACTCACAGTTCTTTTAGTCTTACTTTTCACTACATTCAAAGAAATTCGGGTATTGTCTGCCACGGGATATGACAGGGCGGTATTATTCACCTGATTATAAAGAATATTGAGAAAAACTGTGTCATCTTTCGAAATATATTCACGGTATTTTGTATTGTTAAAAACTGCAGTACCCGTTATCTCAACATCTTTTTCACCGTCTTTTTCGGTAACAGAAAGTAAGGGCATTGCAAAATCTTTTGAGTCCGAGTTATATCTGTTAATTAGCTCATATAGTGATGTGGCAAAAATCCGTGCATCATATTCATAAGAATCAATACTGTTTTTAAGGTTACGGGCACTTATATATTCATCGCCATTTTTAGTGTTGAGAATTTCTGAAGCGTTTTTTTCTGCTGCGGCAATATAAACTGACGAGCTGTTTTCAACATCACGCACAAAAAAATCGATTACATTATCCATATTCTCTTCAGTAATGCTTTTACCGAGAATTATTATTCTATTCTGTGAATAAAGGGGCATTTTACCCTCGCTTTCGGTAACGGTTTTTATTGCAGTATAAATCGAGTCACCCGTCACCTCATAAACCTGCAACGGTGGTTGTGACGCACCGTCGGGGGACGATGCCTTTGTTGAATTTGTGTCAATTGCCTGCAAAGTAACCTTATAGGAATTATCGTTTTGAATATCAATTCCAATTCCTTGAATTACAAGTCGATTGCGTATATCTTTTTTATAAATTTCTTCGTCATTAAAAGCGAAAATTGCAAAAATTATTGCAAGAAAAATTATTGATGCACGTCGCATTTTTCACTCTCCTTTCTGCAAAACACAAGAACAAACAAGGGTATTAAAAATGCGGTAACAAGGGTTAAAATAATCTTGATTATTGAACTGTCAATAAAATTAAACCGCTGAATTCCACCCGCAATTATAAGCCCTGCAATTATTATAAGAGCACCTGAAACCGCAAGAGAATAAGTGATTTTAATGCGTGGGAATTCTTTTTTGATAATATCCGCCTGCAAATAAATCAGAAGTGCCCCTTTAATAAAGGCACACATAATCCACACCCCTGTAAAGATTGCATCAAGACGGTCAAACATTGCAAATTCAGCAAGACTTGCAAGTGTGTGGAACGGGAAAAGTTGTGTACCTGCATAATTGCCCATAACCGTCATTGCAAAAAAGAACATAATTGCCATAATGAGTGTCTGTGAAATAAGCCAGATGAAAAAACCTTTTTTCACTTTACCGCTGACTTTGGGCAGAGCAATCGCAATTACTGCATATTCTACTGTTTGTCCCACAGAATCCACTGCAGTTTTCACTACGGGCATTACTCCATTATAAAAAATAGGGGTGATATTTAGAAAATCCACCTTATCTGCAAGGGCAACGAAAATAAATATAAGTGCGGGAATGACAAGTATTGCGGTGAGCACCGAGGTGCGACCAAGTGCCTCAAAGCCCAAAAATGCACCGTAGCAACAAAAGATTATGACAAATATTAGCATATAATCCACATCGGTTTCGGGGAATACTACCGTGCCGGCAAAAAGGTCAAGACGTGATATTGTGGTAACTGTAAAATAAAAAAATGTAATTACATATATAATTGAAATTACTTTTGAAAGCTTTGTATTTCTCTCACGGACTAAATCAAGCACATTTTTACCGCTATGCTTTTTGTAAATAAAATACACGGGTAGCATTATTAAAATACCCAGTGAAATTCTGAATATGGGTTGCACAAGCATATCCCCAAGCCGTATATCCTTTGTATATGACGAAATATATGTGACCGTTGTAAGCATACGGCTTAAAAACAGCATTATAAAAAACTGAAATGCACTGATTTTACCTTTTGCATAATCCATTCTATTTCTCCATTTTATCTATCAACATATTTTTCTTTCCCATTCTTCGCCAATCTGAACGAAGAATAAAGTCACGCCACGCACCGATTTTTGTTGGTGCTACGGGTGAAGTAAAGGGAATGCCATATGGGTTAATTGCCGCCGCATTAATCAGCACCACCGCAAACATAAGCATTATTCCGTAAATACCCGAGAGTCCGCCAATCACAATAAAGGCAAATCGAAGCACCGCAACAGTTTCATAAAGTGTTGAAACTACAAATGCACTCACGGCAGTAAGACCCACAACAATCACCATTGGTGCAGAGACAATACCCGCACTAACGGCTGACTCACCGATTACCAAAGCACCCACAATTGAAATTGCGTGTCCTACGGTTTTGGGCATACGAAGTCCCGCCTCACGCACAATTTCATAAACAAGATGAATAAAAAGTGCCTCAATCATAATGGGCAAAGGTGTGCGACTCTCCTGCCCCGTTATTCCGAAAATCATTGTTTCGGGAATAATCTCTTGATGAAATGTACAAATGGCTACATAAACCCCCGGTAAAAATACGCTGAATAAAAATGAAATCATTTTAAGCACACGAATGAATGTGGCATAATAAGGTCTTTTCAGGTAATCGTCAAGAGAGTGAAAATGTTCAATGAAAAGATATGGCACAATCATTGCATTGGGTGTGCCGTCAACTATGATGCCGATTTTTCCTTCTGCCATTTTTGCGGTGAGCACATCGGGTCGTTCGGTAAAACCAACTCCGCTGAAAAGCGACGGATTTTCAGTATCAAGAAATGATTGTAAATAACCCGCACCCAATACAGTATCAAGAGTGGCATTTTTGAGCCTTTCTGTTACATTTTCAAGTGTTTTTTGGTTAACACGGTCGGACATATAACACACGCATACTCTTGTTTTTGTTGTTGTGCCCACCTCAAGAGTCTGAATTTTAAAAACGGGATTTCTCACACGGCGACGAAGCATTGTTATATTATCCTTAAAGCTTTCTACAAAGCCTTCACGTGAGCCTCTCTCTTGCATTTCGGTAGAGGGTTCAAGAACCGCTCTTTTTGGGAATCCCTGAACACCGAACAAAACTGCAGAAATACAACCCTCGGCAAACATTACAAGGTTGCCTGAAATCAGTTCTGCAATTGCTTTGTCCATATCATTGGTAATTGATTTATCAATACTTGCAGATACACGGTCAGCAGCAGAAAAAACTATTTTATCCCCATCATCTTCACTAAAATTCGCATTGATAATGGGATTCATAATCTGCTCGGTTATAAGCAGACTGTCACACATTCCGTCAATCATAATAAAGACAAAATCCTGATTGCCCACACTATAATTGCGGTATTTCACGTCAAAACTATCACCCAATTGTGTTTTAAAATAAGAAATATTTTTCTGCAAACTTTTGTCAACTCTCACCTTTTGCTTTTTATTTTGGGAGTTTTCAAAGGTTATTTCATCAACCTTATTTTTAAACCAATCCATAACATCACCATTTTTAGAATTGCCGTAAATTTAAGTAATATTCTGTAAGCATTGGTAAAAGATATAAACGGTGATTTTATGTTTGTTACACTTATCAGAACTGTAATTCTTTATATACTTGCAATCGCAAGTATTCGTGTTATGGGTAAAAGACAAATAGGAGAACTTCAGCCCTCTGAATTAGTTATTACTTTGCTTATTTCACAGATTATTTCAATTCCAATTCAAGATACTGACATTCCACTTGTCAATACAATCATTCCCATACTTTTGCTTGTGGGATTTGAAATAATCACATCAATATTGAATATGAAAAGCATTAAATTCCGCTCGTTTATGCAGGGAAATCCTCTTGTTATCATAAATGACGGAGTACTTAATCAGAAACTTTTGAGTGAACTTCGTTTTACCGTTGATGATTTACTTGAGGCACTTCGACAAAAAGATGTTTTTGACATTTCGCAGGTGCAATATGCCATTGTTGAAACAAACGGACAGATGAGTGTACTTTTAAAGCCCCAACACGATACTGTTACCCGTGAAGATTTAAAGCTTGAAGCCGAGCCCCAAGGCTATAAATGTCCCGTTGTGATTGACGGCAAAATTGTTACAGAAGATTTTAATATCTGTAATATGAATAAGAGCAAAGTGCACTCGATTGCAGAAAAAGAAAAAATGAAAATTCAAGATATTTTGCTTATGACCGTTGATGCGGCAGGCAATCACACCATAATCAGAAAGGACAATATATGAAAAGAATAATTATTGCCGTTATTGCCATTCTGACTTCTTTTGTAATCTCTTTTACAGGATATTTTTTTGTGAACAAATCCTGCAAAAAGCTTGAAAAACAGTTAAGTGAAATCTGTGTCATTGCTCAACAAGACGACGTTAAAAAAGCCATAAAAATGGCAGATGACACAGTAAAAATGTGGGAAGATGTTCACGATACTATTGAAAGCTTTATTCGTCACGAAGAAACCGACAAACTTGAAGAAATAGTAAAAAGCCTTCCCGTTTATGCCCAACAGGGCAATATGGAAAGGCTTGAGCAACAAGCAGATTTGGCAATAGACGAATTGCACCATTTAATACGCAACGAAAAACCATTGATAAGTAATATTTTTTAGTATATGATTATTTGTAAATTTGGGTTTTCGTGTTCTTAGGATACCCCCCTCAGTCAAATGCTACGCATTTGCCAGCTCACCCTCAAGGGTGGAGCCGATTCATCTCCCCTACAAATCCAAATTTATAAAACTAACATTTCAAGTTTTTCTATTGACATTATCAATTTATAGTGCTAAAATTCATATAAGTTAATATTCAACCGAAAAACCGATGATAAAGAGTAGTAGTTGATTTAAATTTATTTTCAGAGAGCCGTTGGCGGTGTAAATACGGCAATAAAAATTTCAATGAATGGACTTTTGAGGGCAAACCGATATGTAGGGGCGACGGAGGGCAACCGTTACAGTGCTGAGTGTATTTTTGTACACAGTGAGTGCGTGTCTTATGATGCGAATTTGGGTGGTACCGCAGATTTTACAATCTGTCCCAATGTTTTGGGATGGATTTTTTTATTTTAAGGATTGATTTTATGAAGCTTTTAACTAAACGATGGCGATGGCGTAAGTGAACTGAATATAAAATTAAATTTTTAGCGGGATGTGAATCCCTCCACCGCTAATGCGGTCTCCCTCCCTTTGACAAGGGAGGCAATATTAAGATTTTAAGGAGTTTTTACTATGACATTAAATAATGTAAATTTTGACACATATTATAACAATTATCCCGACAAAAACGGTTACTTCGGTAAATACGGCGGAGTTTATGTTGACGACAAATTAAAGGCTGCTATGGCAGAAATTACACAGGCTTATTTCACAATTTGTCAGTCAAGAAAATTCATTGCAGAGCTTCGCAGAATTCGTAAAGAATTTCAAGGTCGCCCCACCCCCGTTTCACATCTTGAAAGACTTTCAGATGCTATGGGTGGCAGAGTTCAGCTTTATGCAAAGCGTGAAGATTTAAACCATTCAGGTGCTCATAAGCTTAATCACTGTATGGGCGAAGCACTTCTTGCAAAATATATGGGCAAAACAAAGGTTATTGCAGAAACAGGTGCGGGTCAGCACGGTGTTGCACTTGCTACTGCGGCGGCATATTTCGGTCTTGAGTGCGACATTTATATGGGTGCAGTTGATATTAAGAAACAAGCCCCAAATGTTGCAAGAATGAAGATTTTAGGTGCAAATGTTATTGAGGTTACTCATGGTCTTCAGACTCTTAAAGAGGCAGTTGACGCAGCATTTGATGCATACAGCAAAGAATATGACCACTCAATTTATTGCATCGGCTCAGTTTTAGGCCCTCACCCATTTCCTATGATGGTGCGTGATTTTCAGAGTGTTGTGGGCATTGAAGCAAGAGAGCAATTTATTGATATGACAGGTCATTTGCCAAACGCAATTGTTGCTTGTGTTGGTGGCGGTAGTAATGCGGCAGGTCTTTTCGCAGGCTTCTTAAATGACCCTGTTGATATTTATGGTATTGAGCCACTTGGCCGTGGTCCTAAAATGGGTGACCACGCAGCAAGTCTTAAATATGGAACAGAGGGTATTATGCACGGCTTCAACAGTATAATGCTTAAAGATGAAAACGGCGAGCCCGCTCCCGTTTATTCAGTTGCGAGTGGTCTTGACTACCCATCATCAGGTCCTGAACATGCATTCTTGCAAGAAATCGGCAGAGTTAAATATGATGTAATTGATGACGAAGAAACAATTGACGCATTCTATAAACTTGCTCGTCTTGAGGGCATTATCCCTGCAATTGAAAGTTCACACGCAGTGGCATACGGTATGAAACTCGCAAAGCAGATGGACCACGGTTCAGTTCTTATTAACCTTTCAGGTCGTGGTGATAAGGATATGGATTATGTTCTTGAAAACTTTGGAATAAGATAAAAATATACAAGTAATTCCCCACATTATGTGGGGAATTTTTGATAAATTGGGGAATGTGAAAAAAACTATACCAATACAAATTTGTAAATAAAAACTGCCGATTATTTTAATAACCGACAGTTGATTTTTATTTTATGAGCTTTTCAACATCAGAAAGTCTTATACGTTTTGACACAATAAAGGTCTTTCGTTTTTGTTTGCCTTTATCGGTATCATATTTTCCGACTTCTTTTTCTTCGGGTGAGAAAATGCCATAGGACGATGTAACAACTGTACCGTCTTTGAGCACTACATTTCCGCAATAACCCGTATCCGCATTGGCGCTGAGTGAAGGCACTTTCTGATGGTCAAGATATGTATGAGCAATTTTAATTCTGTACTGACCTTCATTACAATTTTTAAGGTCATCATAAGTACCTACCCAAGCAATCCAGCCTTCAGAATACCAATTTTTCATACCGCCGTCTTTTCGCATTTTCTTAACCATTCTTTTGTTTCTCTCAATTGAACGGAAAGTAATAAAAAGTCTGCCGTCGGGCAACCATTCGGCTTTATGACGTTCACCATTGAGAGTAATGGGGGCTTCTATCGGCCTTGACCAATTTTCACCCTCATCGGTTGAAAAGAAAAGAAGGCTTGTATTTCTCTTTTTATTGCAACGAGCAATAAGACAAAGTTCGTCACCCATTCCACACTCTGAACGGATACACTCAACCTCACAAATTCCTGCATAGGTTTCAATATCACGATATTCTGTTAAATATGGTTCGGGCTTTGACCAGTCGTATTCTCCGTTTTCATCAAAAGTGAGAATTGTTTTATAATTTACAAAGTTATGGTCGTGAAAAATTCCCATCCATTTGTCAACAAACTCACCATTTTCTTTAAGTCGGGTAAGTGATGCCATTGCAACAATTGGAATTAACGGCATTTCACTTTCATTATCCCAAAAGCGTTTAAATTCTGTCCAACTCTTGCCCTCATCAAGAGAGATTGAACTGTTAAAACCTTTAGGAGTTGACATTCCCGGCCATTTGGAGTTTGCAGAAATCAAAATCAGTTTTTCTTCACCGTTTTTGAATTGCAAACGATAAACAGTTGGTGTTTCAAGAGATTTTTCCCAACTTTTCGGTTGATTTTCAATCTCTTTAGTATATGTTACTCCACCGTCATCACTGATTTTTGACAAAATCGCACCCTTGCCGTGTCCTTGTGGATAAAATGTAAGAATATCACCATTATTCAAAAGAACGGAATCGGGATGCCCAAGATATGCACTGCTATCATCAACAATAGTATATTCAAAAAGATAATCAAGCCCTTCTGAAATATTTTCAGGCTTAATGCTCAAATCCACAAGAGGAATTTTGTAATAATCAACCTTGCCGGGAAATGGCTTTTTATAAAACATAATTACTTACTCCAGTTTTTAAGACGTTCACTTGCAAGCCATGCAGCACCGAGCATACCTGCCTTATTGCGAAGCTGTGCTTTTTCAATTCTCACATGCTTGTAGTTTGGCTCAAGCTGTGCATCAACTTTTTCACGAATATCATGAATAAGCAAATCTTCAGCCATAATTCCACCACCAAGCACAATAAGACTTGGATTGAAAATATAACAAAGGTTACGAAGTCCCAATGCAATTTCATCTTCCCACTTGTCAATTTCTTCCTTGATGATAGGATTTTCAAGATTTTCGGGTTCAAAAATTTCTCTGCCATTCATTGGTTTGCCCATACGTTCTGAAACCGAATTTGTGAAAACTCGACAAGCTGCATAAGCCTCGTAGCAACCAATTCTACCGCAAGTACAAGGTCTGCCGTCTTTATGAGTTGCCATATGACCAAATTCGCCACCTGCATATTTTGAACCACGATAAACATCACCATTAATATAAATGCAACCACCCACACCTGTACCGTAGGTAAGACAGAGAAAATCATTTTCTCCACGAGCCGCACCAAAATGAGCCTCACCAATTGCAGCACAGTTAACATCATTATCAACCGCAACGGGTACATTGAATTTTGCCTCAAATTCACCACGAAGGTTTGAATGGTTGTAATTTGGAATATTGCCTACACCGTCATGAATAACACCATTTGCAAAATCTACCTGACCGGCCGTAGAAATGCCGATTGCATCATACTGACCTTCATACTCCTTGAGTTTTGCCTCCATAGCTCTCATAACCATATTGTCAGTATCTTTATAGGTGTTTGTAGGGAATTCTTCTGAAAAAAGAACATTAAAATTCTCATCAACAAGACCGAATTTAATCGCTGTTCCACCAACGTCAAAAGCAATAATTTTCATAACAGTTGTCTCCTTACCACTCAATAGTATCTATCAATTTAATATTATTGCAATAATTATATAGTATTTTTCACTCTTTTACAATAAAAAATCAAAAAAAGTTATTAAAGTGATAATAAATCTTTTCGCGTAATAAATTTGTCAAATTTATGAATTTTCAAATTAGGTCTTGTATATTTTAATAAAATAGTATAAAATAGGTGTACTAATGTAAAAAAGTGTGCCTATTTTTTATATTCTTTTTTACAGATAAACGTAAATCAATTTTAAAAGGTGGTTTTTCCTATGGAAAACAACAAGAATCAGGCGGAGCTTTACCGTGAACAGAGAAAAGAAAGACTTGCAAAGGCAGCGGCTAAAAGTGCAAGTAAATCTCCTAAAGCAAAAAAAGCAAAGAAGATTGTTACTAAGGTTATTGCAATTGTACTTGCTGTAGTGATCGGCTTGGGTGCAATTTTCGCAACACTCAATTTCTTTGGTGTGCCTCAGAAAGCAATCAAAATCACTGTAGCTGACCAAGACTACAAAATCTCACTTGCTGAATACGGCTATTACTATTATAGTATTTCAATGCAGTATTTACAGACAGCACTTCAGTATGATTCATATGGCGAGGGTATGGGTCTTCAGCTCACAGGCTATGACTACAAAAAGACTCCCGCAAATCAGGAATACACTGAAGACCATGCTTCTAAAACAGGTATTTCACTTGAGGACATTGGTAATCCTGAAAATCCAACTTGGGAAGATGTATTCCAGCACGTTGCAGTAATGCAGCTTATCCAGATTAAGCACTACGCAAAACTTGCTGTTGAAAACAATATTGAGCTTACTGAGACAGAAACAAAAACAATCGACTCAACTATTGAGAATTGGGAAAAAGAAGCTAAACAGAACGATTATTCTCTTGACAGATATCTTCATACACAAATCGGTAAGGGTATGACAGAAAAACTCTTCCGTCAGATGCTCACAGATGATGCACTTGCAAATGCGTATATCACAAAGATTCAGGATGATACTCTCGCTGCAGTTACAGAAGAACAGATTAACACAAGATATGAATCTGATAAAGATGCTTTTGATGTTGTTGACGTAAGAGCTTTTGTTGTTAATGAAAAGCACGTCAATGTTACTAACGAAGCAACTGCTGACGAAAAGAAAGCTGAAATCAAGGCTTATGCTGATAAATTCCTTGCAGCCGTTACTGATGAGGCTTCATTCATTGCACAGGCTAAGGCAGCAATTCTTACTGCTGACAACAAGAGTGAAGATGACGGCGATGCTTCAACACTTATTTCAAAGGCTACATATGCTTCATTTGAAGAAACAAGTGAAGAACTTGCAAAGTGGATTTATGACGATGCAAGAAAGGTTGGCGACAAAACTGTTGTAGTTGATGAAGACGGCAACTGCCACGTTGTACTCATTAAGGCTCTTCCATATAAAGATATGACTACAAGCTCAAGTGATGTAAGACATATCCTTATTAAGTTCCCTGATAAGACAACGGATGCTGACGGCAAAGAAGTTGCACTCACAACAGCACAGAAGAACGAAACAAAAGCTAAGGCTCAAGAAATTCTCGACGAATATCTTAAAAACCCAACTGAAGAAAACTTCATTGAACTTACAAAGAAGCATACTGCTGACGTTAATGAAGAAGGCAAACCCAACAACGACGGACTTTACGAAAAAGTTTCTGATAATGGTCAGTATGTTGCAAACTTTACAAACTGGGCAATTGACTCAACACGTAAGCCCGGCGAAACCGGTCTTGTTGAATCAGACTATGGTTACCATATTATGTACTATGTAAAGGCAAACGAGCCTACTTGGTACGAAACAGTTAAGAATGCAATCTATTCAGAAGAACTTGTCAAGAAGACTGACGATGTTGTTAACCCAATCGTTGAAAATACAAAATATGACTCAATTTTTGTAACTTGGGAAACAAACGAACAGAATGAAAAAATTGCATTGATTATTGCTAACAATTTCTAATTGAAGCATACATAAAACTATCCCCTTACTCGATTGAGTAAGGGGATTTGTTCTGTCTTTTTATTTCTTTTTATTTTTCTTAATCAATTTATAAACACCTATTGCAGAGCCCAAAGCAGCGGCAATTGGCAAAACCTTTGTTTTTGCAAGGTATTTAACTGAGTCAACACTTGTTGGTGCATAGGTATAAAAGCCGTGCTTCAACTTGCTGCCTATGTCAAAGTTTTCTAAATCTTCAACGGTGAATGTTGTGGTTGTAAAATCAGCAGGATTACTCTCATCAAAATCGAAAAGACGTACTCCTCTCTTTTTGCCGGGTCCGTAAACATTGAAACCACAGCCCTGAGTGTATCCCATTTTCATTCCGTTATATTCACCCACAAAAGAATTGTTATGGTCGTGACCAAAGAACATTGCAAACACATCGCCTTTTTCATTCATCACGTCGAACTGTCCGCCATTTTCTTCAGGGATACTTGGTGTTTCGCCACAGAATGAACGGTCATCAATAGCCACTCTTTCGGGATTCATACCGTAATATTTACCTGCGTATTCTCTAAAGCCCTGCGCCGCCCCCTCTGTGCCCTTTGGCACTTCGATGAGTAATTCATAAATTTCGGGCACGGGAATATGCTGAAATACAATTGACGGCACATACTCGCCGTTTTCTTCTTTCAACCGTTCACGTGTCTGCTTGTACCATTCAAGCTGATTTTCATGCACATGGTCACAAGTGCCGTCAAGAGTTGCTGTAAGACTGTCCACAAGATAAACATTGAGTTTTGTTTTACCGTCTTCGCCCTTGATTTCAAGATTATGGTTACAATAGCCCTCAATTTCATCATCAGCATTATATGCCACACAATTTGAATGACTCTTGTAAATTTCAAATTGTTCTTTTTTTGAGATTGAAAATGCTTGGTCATCGTGATTACCGAAAACAAATGTGAACGGTATTCCCGTTTCTGCAAGTGGGGCTAAAAATGAATTTATGCAGGTCATAACCTTATCTTTTGCGTTACCGCCAAAAAGATAAAAACCGTAGCCTTTAATTTGGTCACCTGTAAATACCACAAGGTCGGGCTTTGTTGCCTTTAATGCGTCACGTATAAAACGCACAGTTGCGTCAGAGGTTTTCTGTGTATCTTGGACGTCAGCAATCTGCATTATTCTAAATTTGCCATTGTTGAATTTTAAAGTCATATCTATCACCGATATTATTATAACAAAAACAAATCATATATTCAACAATATAAAAACAATTCAATAAAATTGAATTTGTTGGGGATATTAAATTTTTTTCCGCCCCATCTTTGAGGGGGCTGTCACGAGTGCAGCGAGTGACTGGGGGAGTAACTCCCTCCGTCATTTTTTTGCGAAAATGCCACCTCCCTCAATGATGGAGGAAACGGGTCGTCGTGGACGCCGACCCCTACGAAAACAATCCTACAAACCCCAATTATCAAAACAAAAAACGGAGCCGAAGCTCCGTTTCTTTTTTATGATTTATCTTATTTAAGATTTGCCTTGAGAGTTTCAAGCTCTGCTTTGAGTGTTTCAGGAAGTCTGTCACCGAATTTTGCATAGAATTCTGCGATACCTTCTGCTTCAGTAGCCCAAAGAGTCTTATCAACGTCAAGAATGCTTTCAAGTGATTCAACTGAAACTTCACCTTCAAGACCTTCAAGGTTGATGTCTTTAGCATATGGCAAGTAACCGATTGCTGTTTCTTGAGCATCAACTTCGCCATCACAACGTTTGATAATCCATTCAAGAACACGAAGATTGTCACCAAAGCCCGGCCACATAAAGTTGCCTTCGTCGTCTTTTCTAAACCAGTTAACATTGAAGATTTTTGGTGCTTTGTCAGCATCAAGAGTCTTACCAATGTCAATCCAGTGCTGCCAGTAGTCACCCATATTGTAACCGCAGAATGGAAGCATAGCCATTGGGTCACGACGAACAACACCAACTGCACCTGCTGCTGCAGCAGTTGTTTCAGAAGCCATAATTGAGCCTACGAATACACCGTGATTCCAGTCACGTGACTGATATACGAGTGGAGCAAGTTTTGCACGACGGCCACCGAATACGAATGCAGAAATTGGAACGCCTGCAGGATTTTCGAATTCAGAGCTGATGCATGGGCAGTTAACAGCGGGAGCTGTGAAACGGCTGTTAGGATGAGCGAGGTTTTTGCCCTCTGCCTTCCATTCAACACCATTTGTCTTAATACCTGTCCATTCTTCTGCATTTACAGGAGGATTCTTGTCAAGACCTTCCCACCAAACTGTATTGTCGTCAAGATTACGAGCAACGTTTGTAAAGATTGTGCCCTTCTTTGTTGAAGCAAGAGCATTTGGGTTTGACTTAACATTTGTACCAGGTGCAACACCGAAGAAACCATTTTCAGGGTTGATAGCATAAAGACGACCGTCAGGACCTTTACGAATCCAAGAAATATCGTCACCTACGCACCATACTTTGTAACCCTTTGCAAGATAACCTTCGGGTGGAATAAGCATTGCAAGGTTTGTTTTACCACAAGCTGATGGGAAAGCAGCACAGATGTACTTAACTTCGCCCTTTGGATTTTCAATACCAAGAATGAGCATATGCTCTGCCTGCCAGCCTTCGTTCTTACCCTGATATGAAGCAATACGAAGAGCGAAGCACTTTTTACCGAGAAGAACGTTTCCGCCGTAACCTGAGTTAACTGAAATAATTGTGTTATCTTCAGGGAACTGGCAAATCCATCTCTTTTCAGGGTCGATGTCACACTTGCAGTGAAGACCACGAACCCAGTCATTACTCTCGTCACCGAAAGCTTCCATAACCTTTGTGCCAACACGTGTCATAATAAGCATATTGAGTACAACATAGATTGAGTCTGTAAGCTCAATACCTACTTTTGCAAGAGGTGAACCAACAGGGCCCATTGAATAAGGGATAACATACATTGTTCTACCCTTGTAGCTGTCTTTAGCAATATCATAAAGCATTGCATATGCTTTTTCAGGGTCCATCCAATGATTTGTAGGACCAGCATCTTCTTCATTTTTTGAACAAATAAGAGTTCTGTCTTCAACACGAGCAACGTCTGTTGGGTGTGTTCTGTGATAATAGCAGTCAGGAAGAAGGTCCTGATTGAGTTTTACCATTTCACCTGTAGCACAAGCTTCTGCACGAAGTGCTTCTGTCTGCTCGTCTGAACCGTCAATCCAAACAACTTTGTCAGGATTCACAAGTTCAATCTGCTTGTCAATCCACTCAAGAATTGACTTGTTCTTTGTGAGTGCCATAATAGTTTACTCCTTTATATAAAATTCAAATTGATACCAAAATAAGCCATTCTCACCTATTTTGAATAATTATATAACAAATCCTGCAAATTTTCAATAGTTAAAATGATAACAAATTGTCAATTAACTATTAATAAATTATGTGTATTATATATACAATAAAAATGTCTTTAGTTTTCGTAATCCTTTTCAATATTTGCGGTTGCTTTACCATTCAAATCCATTTGGGCAATTGTACCCTTTAAAAATTCAAAATAACCCTGTGCACCAACCATTGCACCATTGTCACCACAGAGTGATAAATCGGGTAAATACAAATCCCAACCCTTTTCTTCTGCAAGTTTTTCCATTCGACTGCGAAGCACGGAATTTGCTGATACACCACCCGCTAAAACAAGTGTTTTTTCACCCGTCATTTCCATAGCCTTAATTGTGTTGTCAGCAAGACAATTCACAACTCCGTTTATAAATGATGCACCAACATCGGCAGGGTTTAAATTTTCACCCTTTTGTGTGGCATTATGCACAAGGTTAATTACATTTGTTTTAAGCCCTGAAAAACTGAAATCAAGCGGACTGCCGTCAACCCGTGGTTTTGGGAATTTATATTTTGTATTATCCCCCGTTTTTGAGATTTTATCAAGATTTACACCACCCGGATATGGAAGCCCCAAAGTGCGTGCCGCCTTATCCATAGCCTCACCTGCCGCATCGTCACGGGTGCGACCGATTACCTCAAAATCAGTATAATCATTCACCTTACAAAGCAGAGTATTACCGCCCGACACCACAAGGCACATAAAAGGTGGTTTTAAATCTTTGTGAGTGATATAGTTTGCTGCAATATGTGAGCGAAGATGATGCACGGGTATGAGTGGTTTACCACTCGCAAGAGCAAGACCTTTTGCATAATTGACACCAACAAGCAAAGCACCGATAAGACCGGGTGCATAGGTTACTGCGATTCCGTCAATCTCATCAAGTGTGCAATTTGCATCATTGAGTGATTTTTCAACCACCCAAGAGATATTTTCGGTATGCAATCTTGATGCAATTTCGGGCACTACTCCGCCGAATATTTTATGTTTTTCTATCTGCGTTGATACCACGTTTGACAAGACATTTCTACCGTCTTCAACAACGGCTGCCGCAGTTTCATCACATGAGCTTTCAATTGCTAAAATTTTCATAATTATTCCTCTAAATAGTATGTATATATTAATGCATCTTCTGTGGGTTTAGAATAGAAATTTTTACGTTCACCAATCAATTTAAATCCACATTTTTCGTATAATTTTATAGCATTTTCATTAGATTTTCGCACTTCAAGAGTTATAAAAAATGCTCGTTCTGTTGCACTTTGCTTAATCAAGTGATTTACAAGAATTTTTCCGTAGCCTTTGCCACGGCATTCGCCATTTACTGCAACATTTGTTATATAAACTTCGTTGCAAATGTTATTAGCACCTATATAGCCAAGTAATTTTTCGCTATCACGAAGCACATAAAACCTTGCAGTTTCATTGGTGAGTTCATCTTTTAATGAAGTTTCACTCCAAGGTGTTGCAAAACACTCTTTTTCTAACTGTGCGATTTCAGTAATATCGCTTTCAGTCATTTCACGGATAACAAGTGCATTTTGAATTTTTTCAAGTATTTGCGGGAACTGACTTTCAAGCTGTTTTGCACATTCTTCGTAAGCTTCAATAGGTCGGCAATAGGGGTCGGGAACATTCAAAACCACAATTTTATTCTCGTCACAATGACGGGATAAAACTGATTTGTGCGACTCACTCATACAGAAAAACAAATCAGTTGTCAATAGATGCTCGGGATTAACATTTCTTGCCCTGTGGCTTGAAATATCAACTCCCCTTGAATGTGCTACCAAAACTGAATTTATGCTTACTGCATCCCCGGGGAATGCACCCACACCGGCACTCCCGACTTCAATATCGGTTATATTATTTTCTTTTAAATATTTTTTGAATAGCCCTTCAGCCAAGGGACTTCTGCAGGTGTTACCACTGCATATAAACATTATTTTTTTCATAGATTTTATTTGCTTGATTTATAATCAATAATCCCCATAATTCCGATAACAATGAATGCAATTGCAAGTAATAATGTTACAATCCATCTTGTCATGTTTTCTCCACTTATTACAAGAATCACAAATGATATTATTGCTAATACACCAACTACTAACTGAACAATTGAAGAAATAAGCCACCATTTACTTTTCATTATTTGTCACACTCCTTTGATTACTTTTAAATATTTTTTGAATAACCCTTCAGCCAAGGGACTTCTGCAGGTGTTACCACTGCATATAAACATTATTTTTTTCATAGTTTTATGTTTCATCCATAAACACATTGATTTTTTTAATTTCTGCATTTTGGAGAGATAAATATTCTTCTGAATTCCTTATATAACCAAAAATATCACTTTCACCGCCAAAGCACCATTCACTTTGATTAAAATCTTTAGTCAAGTCACTTGGAGTGTATAAAATATCAAGATGTATTTGATAGTATTCCTCATCTTCGTTTGGAAACTGTCTTACCAAAGAGAAATAAAACAATGGTTCACCTGTAAAATTGAATGTGCCTGTTTCAAACAAAATGCCGTCATCATCTATATCCACATTTTCAAGAGGAATTTTGCACATATCTTCAAATGCAGAAACCAAATCTGCTAATTTGTTTTTATTTGCAACATTCTTTTTCAATAAATTAAGCATATTCATTTTCCTCCACTATCTTTTTATATTTGCGGGCGGGCACGGAGACCCGCCCGCTACAAGGTATAATCAGTTCAATAAGTTTGAAAGAAAATTGTTCGCAGTGCTATTTTAAAGCGAAGGAGCTGTATCAAATATACCGCCCGAGCGAAAAATAGTGCTGTGGGCAATTTTACTCAAACTTAATCTTTTGCATCGTACCAAGTGCGACCTGTATTGACATCGGCTCTTAAACGCACTTTCATCTGACAAGCATTTTCCATTTCTTCTGAAAGGATTTTAGCGGCTTTGTCGATTTCATTTTCGGGGGCTTCAACAATCAATTCATCGTGTACCTGAAGAATGAGTTTTGCCTGCATTTTTTCTTCTTTAAGTCGGTTATAAACACGCACCATTGCAATTTTGATAATGTCGGCAGCAGTACCTTGAATGGGCATATTTCTTGCAACTCTTTCACCAAATGCACGAAGCATTCCGTTAGAGGATGTGAGTTCGGGTAAATATCTTCTTCTGCCCCAAAGTGTTGATACATAACCTTTTTCCTTTGCCTCAGCAACAACGGTTTCCATATACTTGTCAACACCCGCATAGTGACGAAGATAGCCTTTTATATATTCATCGGCTTCTTTTCTTGTGACCCCAATATCCTTTGCAAGTGAAAACGCACCTATGCCATAAACAATACCAAAGTTTACCGCCTTTGCACGACTACGCATCAAAGGTGTTACCATTTCAATTGGCATATTGAACACTTGCGATGCGGTAACCGTATGGATATCAATTTCATCATTAAACGCTTTGAGCATTTCTTCGTCATCTGCAATATGAGAAAGTACACGGAGTTCAATCTGGGAATAGTCAGCATCGGCTAAAAGGCAACCGTCCTTTGCAACAAAGAATTTTCTCATTTCTCTGCCAATTTCTTTTCGCACGGGAATATTCTGTAAATTGGGCTCAGTTGATGAAATTCGTCCTGTTCGGGTTTCAGTCTGAATAAATGATGAATGAATTCTTCCATCTTCACCGATTACTTTTAAAAGTCCCTCACAATATGTTGAATAGAGCTTTGAGAGTGTTCTATACCATAAAATTTTGTCGATTATCGGGTTTTCATTTTGCAGACTTTCAAGGACGTCCGCATTTGTTGAATATCCGCTCTTTGTCTTTTTCTTTACGGGTAATCCCATTTTTTCAAAAAGAATTACTCCCAACTGCTTTGGTGAATTTATATTGAATTCTTCACCCGCAAGTTCATAGATTTCTTCTTGAATAGTTTTAAGCTCACCGCTGATTTTCTGCGTGAAATCTGCAATACCCTTACGGTCAACCATAAAACCAAGGTGTTCCATATTAGCAAGTACCTCGGCAAGTGGCATTTCTACTTTATAAAGCAAATCTTCTTGATTGTTTATTTCAATTTCAGTAATGAGTCTTGTTGAAACTGAACGCATAACTGCACAATCAACAGCACCTTGTAAATCTGTTTTCACCTTTGGAATAGGTGCTTTATATTCCTCACAAAGTCGCAAAGGATTATACCCATTCGCTGACGGATTAAGAATATAACCTGCCAATGATGTGTCAAGTGCCATACCCTTGATTTCAACATTGTTAAGGAATGCAAAACGATATAAAAGTTTTGAATTGTCGGTATATTTCTTGATTTCTGCATTTTCGAGAATTGCTTTTACAAACTCAAAATAACCGAAATGCATGGGCTCAAGGTGGTAAACCCCATTGTCACACAAAAAGAAGAATGACGGGTTGTCTAAATCTTTATAATCGGCAGTAAAATATGCACTTTTTTCTGCCTTGATTTTAGATAGAAGTTCATTCACATCAAAATCAGAAATAAATTCAAGTTCTTTTGTCTTTTCGTCCTTTTTTTCTGTTGCAGTAGGTGCGGCAAAGCCGATTTTTTCAATTATCTTAAACATTTCAAGGTCGGCAAGCATAGCTCTTGCCTTTTGCTCGTCAGCACCACGCACTACAAGGTCAGAAAGAGTGCAATCAATTGGCACATTGTTGATAATTGTACCGAGAGTGTAGCTTAAAAAGGCTTTTTCTTTATCATTAACAAGTTTATTTTTTAGATTTTCTTTGATTTCAAGAGTGTCAATATTGTCATAAATATTCTGAATTGTCCCAAATTTTTGAATTAAGTCCCCTGCTGTTTTCTGACCAACACCCGCAACACCGGGAATACAGTCGGATGCATCACCCTGAAGTGCTTTAATGTCAATCATCTGCACGGGTGTAACACCGTATTCTTCCATAATTCTTTGGGGAGTATATGTTTCAGTTGTGGTCGTGCCCATTTTTGTATGGGGCAATAAAACAGTTACATTGTCACGAATAAGCTGAAATGAGTCACGGTCACCCGTTGCGATATAGCATTCGTCACCATTTTTGCACATTTCGGCAACTGTGCCTAAAATGTCGTCAGCCTCATAGCCCTCAAGAGATATGATTTTATAACCCAAAGCACCTAAAAGTTCTTTGAGTACGGGTAATTGTTGTGCCAGTTCAGGTGGCATTCCGTGGCGATTTGCCTTATATCCGTCATACATTTTATGACGGAAAGTGGGTGCTTTAAGGTCAAAAGCGATTGCAACACCATCGGGCTTAACCTCATCACGAAGCTTGAGTAAAATTGTTAAAAATCCGTAAATGCCGTTTGTAAATCTGCCGTCCTTGGTTGATAAAGTACGAATTCCATAAAAGGCTCTGTTTAAAATACTGTTACCGTCAATTGCTAAAATTTTCATAACGCAACTCCAAAATCATAGTTATAAATAGTATAACATATCTTAACAATAAATACCATATAAAATATGAAATTCAGTTTGACAAATTGATGGTTGTCGTGAGAAGGACATCCTCGTACTTCTATAAAATATTCTTAACTGCGTTATGATTATAGTATGGGCAGTTCGCAAATCGCCCATACTATAGCACTTATTTATTGACATCTTTAAAATCAATGGTATAATATTACTATTAAAGTGGGTATTTATATGTATAAGTATTCATACGAAAGGTGGTAACTCCAATGAGCTACACAGTAGAAGACATTCTTCGCATAACCAAAGAAAAAAATATCAAGTTTTTGCGTTTGCAGTTTACCGATATTTTCGGTCAAATGAAAAACATTGCAATTACTGAAAATATGTTTGAAAAAGTTCTTTCTGACGGTCAGATGTTTGACGGTTCTTCAATTGAAGGTTTTGTTCGTATTGACGAGTCAGATATGTACTTAAAGCCCGACCTTGATACATTTACCATTCTCCCTTGGAAAGAGGGTACGGCACGAGTAATCTGTGATGTTTATGGTGCTGACAAGGTAACACCATTTGCAGGCGACCCACGTTATGTTCTCCGTTCAGTTATTAAAGAGGCAGCAGATATGGGCTATTCAATCAATGTTGGTCCAGAATGCGAATTTTTCCTTTTCAAACTTGATGAACACGGAAGAGCAACAACAAAAACTAATGATGCAGTTGGTTATTTTGATATTGGCCCTGCTGATGACGGCGAACAATGTAGAAATGACATCTGCATTGCACTTCAGCAGATGGATTATGAAATTGAAGCATCTCACCACGAATGTGCAGAAGGTCAGCACGAAATCGACTTTAAGTTTGCTGAAGCACTTGAGGCAGCCGACAAGGTTGTTACATTCAAACACGTTGTTAAAACTTATGCAAGACGCAACGGACTTCACGCAACATTTATGCCAAAGCCACTTTACGGTGCAGCGGGTAATGGTATGCACACCAATCTTTCACTTATGAAAGACGGCAAAAATGCATTTTATGACCCCGATGATAAATATGGTTTAAGTGAAACTGCATATCAGTTCATCGCAGGTGTTCTTAATCACATTAAGGCAATTACCTGTGTAGCAAATCCACTTGTTAACTCATATAAGAGATTGGTTCCCGGATTTGAAGCACCTGTTTACATATCTTGGTCAGCATCAAACCGTTCAGCACTCATAAGAGTTCCCGCAGCAAGAGGAATGGCAACAAGAGTTGAGCTTCGTTCATCAGACCCCTCTTGTAACCCATATCTTGAAATGGCACTCTGTATTGCCGCAGGTCTTGACGGTATAAAAAAAGGTATGAAAGCCCCCGAGGGTATCACAACAAACATCTATGATATGACAAGGGAAGAAAGAAAAGCACAGGGCATACAGAATCTTCCAAGCACATTGCAAGAAGCAACAAGAGAATTTGAAAAGAGCGAATTTGTAAAAGAAGTTCTCGGCGAACACATCTTCTCAAAATATCTTGCAGGTAAAAAACAAGAGTGGGCAGATTATGCAACTCGAGTTTCACAATGGGAAATTGACGAATATCTCACAAAATATTAAAAACTAACGGCAGGTGTAAAACCTGCCGTTTTTCATTTAAAAAGCATTAACGAATTGACATATAAATAATTTCTAATAAACTTCTTGAAAATATTGGTAAGTAATAGTATAATATCATAGTATATGCGACAAATATATTTGTGTTGCAAATTTTTTCAGAAAGGGGCGTTTTCTATGTGTGAAAAGCCAAAGTTTTACATCACAACAGCCATTGCGTACACATCACGCAAACCTCACATCGGCAACAGTTATGAAATCGTGTTGACCGACGCTATTGCGAGGTACAAGCGAATGCAGGGCTTTGATGTTTTCTTTCTGACAGGTACTGACGAGCATGGTCAAAAAATCGAAGAATATGCAAAGGACGCAGGCGTTAGTCCTAAAGAATATGTTGATAAGGTGGCGGGCGAAATCAAGGGTATTTGCGACCTTTTGAATACAACTTATGACCACTTTATTCGTACAACTGACGATTATCACGAAAAAACTGTTCAGAAAATTTTCAAAAAGCTCTATGACCAAGGCGATATTTACAAGAGTGAATACGAGGGTCTTTACTGTACTCCTTGCGAGTCATTCTGGACTGAAAGCCAGTTAGTTGACGGCAAATGTCCTGACTGTGGCAGAGATGTTCACAAAGAAAAGGAAGAAACTTATTTCCTTCGCCTTTCAAAATATCAAAAGCAACTTGAAGAGTTTATTGAAAATAACGAAAACTTCATTTATCCCGAAGCACGTAAAAAGGAAATGCTTAACAACTTCATTAAACCCGGTCTTCAGGATTTGTGCGTATCACGTTCATCATTTAAATGGGGTGTCCCCGTTTCATTTGACGATAAGCACGTAATATATGTGTGGATTGATGCTCTTTCAAATTACATCACCGCACTTGGTTATGACCCCGATGGCAGTGGTGACAATTACAAAAAATATTGGCCCGCTGATGTTCATATTATCGGCAAGGATATTGTTCGTTTCCATACAATTTATTGGCCGATTATGCTTATGGCACTTGGTGAGCCATTACCAAAACAGGTTTACGGTCATCCTTGGCTTCTTTTTGGCGAAGACAAGATGAGTAAATCCCGTGGCAACGTTATTTATGCCGACGACCTTACAGAAATTTTCGGTGTTGATGCTGTTCGTTACTATCTTCTTTCAGAGATGCCACACGCACACGACGGTTCTATCACTTATGAAGCAATGATTGACCGTTTCAATACTGACCTTGCAAATACACTCGGTAACCTTGTAAACAGAACTATTGCAATGCAGAACAAGTATTTTGACGGTGTTGTTCAAGCTCCTACTTGTGCAACCGAATTTGACGAAGACCTCAAAGAAAGTGCTAAAAAGGCGCTCCAAGGTTTCGACAAGTACATTTCAGAATACAAGATGAGTGATGCTGTTGAATGTGTAATCAATTTTGCACGTCGTTGCAATAAATATATTGATGAAACAATGCCTTGGGCACTCGCCAAAGACGAGGCACAGAAAGAAAAACTCGGTACAGTTCTTTACAATCTTCTTGAGGGTATCCGTGTGCTTTCTGCACTTATCTCACCTATTATGCCTGAAACTGCAGTTAAAATTGCAGAACAGTTGAATGTTCCCGTTGCAACTTACGAAAGCATTCAAAATTGGGGCGGACTCACAACAGGTGTTAAAGTTGGTACTGCTACTCCTCTCTTCTCAAGAATTGACGGTGAAAAGTTAATAGCTGAATTACAGGCTAAAAAGGAAGCAGAAGAAAAGGCAAATGCTCCTGCACCGAAAATCGAAGGACTTGCACAGATTGAGTTTAACGATTTTATGAAGGTTGAACTCCGTGTTGCAGAGGTTAAGAATTGTGAACCAATCAAAAAAGCAAAGAAGCTTTTAAAACTCACTCTTGATGACGGCACAGGTACTGACAGAATTGTTGCAAGTGGTATAGCAAAATGGTACGCACCTTCTGACCTTATCGGCAAAAAGGTTATCGTTGTTGCAAACCTTAAGCCCGCAGTTCTTTGCGGTGTTGAAAGTAACGGTATGATTCTTGCCGCAGACATTACAGAAGAAGATGCAAAGGTAATTTTTGTTGACAAAGATATGCCAAACGGAGCGAGAATAAGATAATGTATCATAACATTTTTGATTCACACGCACACTACGATGATGAGCAGTTTGACACGGACCGTGCCGAACTGCTCGGTTCTTTTAAAGAAAAAGGAATTTCGGGTGTTGTGTGTTGCGGAACTAATATAGAAAACTCTCAATTTGCTGTTGAACTTTCACATCAGTACGATTTTATGTATTCTGCCGTGGGTTTTCATCCCCTCGATAATGATAAATATCGCAACGGCGATTTGGATAGAATAAAAGAGTTGGCACAGGACGAAAAATGTGTTGCCATAGGTGAAATCGGGCTTGATTATCACTACGAAAAGGATAGCCGTGAAAATCAACTTGTAATTCTTGAAAAGCAAATTCAGTTGGCAAAAGAACTTGATATGCCAATTATATTCCACGACCGTGAATCCCACGAGGACACACTCAATCTCTTGAAAAAATACAAACCTAAAGGTGTGCTTCATTGTTTTTCGGGCAGTGTTGAAATGGCAAAAGAGATTATAAAGCTCGGTATGTACATTGGTCTTGGCGGTGCAGTCACATTTAAAAATGCAGTTAAACCTTGCGAGGTAGCAAAGTTTGTGCCAAGTGACAGATTGCTCATTGAAACCGACGCACCATATATGACTCCCGTGCCATTCCGTGGCAAGAGATGTGACTCATTGTATATTCCTTATACGGCCGAGAAAATCGCAGAATTGCGAGGAGTCACAGCACAAGAAATTCTTGATTTGACGGATAGTAATGCAAGAGAATTGTTTGGAATTAAATAAGTAGATAAATAATGTCATCTGAGCATAGCGAAGAATCTGTTTTTTAGATTCTTCGTCGTTGCACTCCTCAGAATGACAACTGAAACAAATTAAAAATTGGGTGATATTATGCTTAAACATATTGTAATGTGGAAATTTAAAGATGCAGAGGGTAAGACCAAAGACGAAAACATTGAAATCGTTAAAAATGGTCTTGAGGCACTCCCGCCAATGATTTCACATATTAAAAAACTCACATTCCTTAAAAATCAGGTGGAATGTGAAAGAAATTTTGATGCACTTTTGGTTGTTGAAACTGAAAATGAGGAAGAACTCCAAAAATATAAGGTTCATCCTGAGCACAAGAAAGTTGCAGCATATGTTGCAAAGGTGACAGAAAATCGTGGTGCAGTTGATATTTGGGAATAAGAATTGACGGTAGATTTTTCTACCGTTATTTTTTTGCTCAATTGTAGAAATACAAATTAGGGTTTGTCAAGTTGGTTTGTATGTACTGTTTATGGTAGGGCGGGGTCTTGACCCCGCCGTTGAGTTATTATATGTTATTCGGCGGGGTCAAGACCCCGCCCTACCGGACATTTTTAATTACCCCAACAAATTCAATTTTCTTACCTTATTCTTTTTAGAGGGTGAACAACACAGAGTTTTTCTTCATTACAAAATCTGCAACGGGAAAGTTTTGTTTCAACATCATCTACCGTCAATTGAAGCCCGAAAAGGTCATTATAGTGGTCAATACATAGATTTCTTTCAATATCACCAAAAAGCTCGTC
>JAZNZJ010000050.1:0-40615 GCA_045594885.1 Candidatus Fimenecus sp.
GGTAAGGCTGCACAGTACACCTCTATACCCGCACCATGTTACCCACAGTACGAAAAACGCAGAGTTAAATCTGTTGATAAACAAAGACATTTCGATTCCTTCACAGATAATACTTCCCGGCACCGAATCCGCAACAAAAAAATGGCAGAAAGTGCAGATTTTCTAATAAATAGACGCATGCGGCGGGCATTTTATTGCGCGTGGCCTGCATTTTTGTTGCCGATGGCGCAGAAACAGAGCTGCAAGGAGAGGATGTGCTCGAAGGGGAGCCCTGGGGCTGCCGGGTGCGGGTCATGGTCTTGCAGGAGGGGGCTGGCTTATTTATTCAATCTTTCGGGGCGGGGCGTGCAGCCAAGCTGCCGGAGCAGCTTCACGCATTCCGAGTCCGGCAGACTCAGATTTCCGTGGCGCAGCATGAGCTCTATCCGCGTGTAGCCATCCTTATCGCAGGCATTCAAATCTGCCCCGGCCTCTGCCAGCAGGCGGATAATGGGTGCGCAGGAATGCTGTTGCGGTATCCGGAGGTTATGCACATACGGCAGTGCCAGCAGCGGGGTGAGCCCCTGCGCATCGCGGGCATTCACATCGGCACCGGCTTCAATGAGCAGCTTTGCTTTCAGGTCTTTCTGCGGGCAGAAGGAGTTGATGTAGAAAAGGGCGGTGCGTCCCTGAGCATCACGCGCATTCACATCCACCCCGGCGCGGAGCCATTTGTATACCTCTATGGCGGGTTTGTGGTGGTCTGCCACGGCCAGCATCAGCTGTGTGCGCCCGGCGGCATCCACCACCTGTGCTTTTTGTTGCAGCTCTGCAAGCAGGGCCTGCGGATTCTCCAGAATATGCTGAATGCCAAGCCCGAGCTTCTTTTCGCGTGCCAGCATATAGGCGGTTTTGCCGTCCTCGTTCTTGCGGGTGGCATCCAGCCCCAATTCGATGAAATGGCGGGCCTGCTGCATATCATGATAGTCCCCCTCTCCCTTTGTTACCAGATTACAGAAGTAGGGTGTGTACCAGTTTTCATCATTCAGCACTGCACCGTGGCAGATGAGCAGATTGACGGTGTCTAAGTCGGATCGTAGCCATGTCGTTCTGTGGGCCAAGGAGTTGGCTGTGGGTGTTGTCTTCCTAAGACCGCTTGGCCTCGACTTATTCCAGATAGTGTAACAACTATTGGCAATTCAGCATTCTATAATTGTAGTAGTTTAGCAAGTGTAGATATGGGGAATGGCGTAATAACCATTGAAGATTCTGCGTTTAGAAATTGTACAAGCTTAACAAATATAGTTATGGGGAATGGCGTAATAACCATTGAAGATTCTGCGTTTAGAAATTGTACAAGCTTAGCAAATATAGTTATACCTGACAGTGTAACAACAATTGGTGATTATGCATTTTATGCTTGCCATTACCTTGAAAGTGTAACAATTGGTAACAGTGTAACAACGATTGGTACAAATGCTTTTACATACTGTAGTTTAACAAGTATAATAATTCCTGATAGTGTAACAACGATTGGGGCAGAGGCTTTTTATTCTTGCGATTTTACAAGTGTAATAATTCCCGACAGTGTAACAGAGCTTGGAGCTAGTGCATTTAAAAGTTGCTCGAAATTAAAAGAAGCGATAATTGGAAATGGAGTAAAAGTAATTGAAAATTCAACATTTAGTCTGTGTAGTCAATTAACTAGCATAGTATTATCAGATAATGTGACAGAAATTGGCGATAATGCATTCAATGAATGTTCATCGTTAAGCAATGTTGAAATGGGTAAAGGTATAACTAAAATCGGTAGCAAAGCCTTCTATAATTGCTTAGGTTTAACAACTATAGACCTTCCTAAAAGTGTGACAAGTTTTCAAGTCGACACATTTAGTTCGTGTAAAAATCTAAAAGAAATTAATGTATCTTATGGCAATGAAACATATACATCAATTGATGGTGTTGTTTTTAATGCTGACAAAACCCAGTTGATTAAATATCCGATAGGCAAAACGACTACACATTATGTTATTCCTGACAGTGTAACAACGATTTGTGATTCTGCTTTTTCTGATTGTAACAAACTGAGAGTAATAACCATTCATGCAGATGTAACTCAAATTAGTTCCACAGCTTTTGAAAATTGTAATAACCTGTGGCATATATATTATCAAGGGACAGAAAATGCTTGGAAAGCTCTTAAACCAGCCAATTTAAAGAATATAACATATCATTGTAATGTTATTGGTGATGAATTTGAAGAAGTTGTTCATAATGAGCCTACATGTACAGCAAGTGGAAGTAAAAGCTTAAGTTGTATTCTCTGTTCAAAAACAAGTTCGGTGTATATTAACCCGCTCGGTCATAATTATGCAACTGAATATACAGTTGATAAAGAGCCAACTTGTACAACAAATGGCAGTAAATCACAGCATTGTTCGCGTTGTGATAGTAAGGCGAATGCAACAATAATACCGGCAACAGGACACAGTCACACATCAGAAATTACAACTCCTGCAACACATACAACAACGGGTGTTATAACATATACCTGTCATTGTGGTGATACATACACAGAGGTTATTGAAAAGATTGCAACACATACTTATGAATCAGTTGTAACCTCACCAACATGTACAGAGCAAGGCTACACAACCTATACTTGCGTTTGTGGTGATACTTATGTTGCAGATTATGTAAATGCACTTGGTCACGCATCAAGCGATTGGATTATTGATACATATAACACCTGCACAACTGACGGTTCAAAGCATAAAGAATGTACAGTTTGTGGTGAAATACTTGAAACTGAAGTAATTGAAAAAGTTGGTCACAGATGGGGCGATTGGATAACAACAGTTGACCCAACTTGTGAAGAAGAAGGTTCAACGTTCAGAGCATGTGCAAACTGTGGTGAGATGGAATATGACACAATCCCTGCACTCGGTCATAATTATGAAAACGGTACTTGCATAAACTGTGGTGAATCAGAATTCACTCTCGTTGGTTGGGTACAAGACGCAGGCGGTTGGAGATATTACAATACTGACGGCACACTTGCAACTAACAAATGGCTCAAGGATAGTGTTGGCTGGTGTTATGTAGGTGCAGACGGATATTGTGTAACTAACACTTGGAAGAAAGATAGTATCGGCTGGTGCTATCTTGACGCAAATGGACGTATGGCAACAAACAAGTGGATTAAGGATTCACAAGGTTGGTGCTATGTAGGTGCAAACGGTTATTGCGTAACAAATAAATGGGTTAAGGACTCAAAAGGCTGGGTTTACCTTGACGCAAACGGCAGAATGGTAACTAACAAGTGGGTTAAGGACTCAAAGGGTTGGTGCTATGTTGGTGCTGACGGATACGCAGTAACAAATTGTTGGAAGAAAGACTCAAAAGGCTGGTGCTACCTTGACGAAAACGGTAGTATGACAAAGAATGAATGGGTACAAGACGGCGGTAAGTGGTATTACCTTGACGGCAACGGATATATGGTAACAGGTACAAAGGTTATCGGCGGGAAAACCTATAAATTCAACTCAAGCGGTGTTTGGGTAGGATAAGTGCAAAATGCAAAGTGCATAGTGCAAAATGAGTATTAGTAGGGGCGATTCACGAATCGCCCTTATTTTTTGTGCCGATAAATTTGAATTTGTCGGGGTGAATAATAATGTCCGGTAGGGCGGGGTCTTGCCCCCGCCGAATAACATATAATAACTCAACGGCGGGGTCAAGACCCCGCCCTACCATAAACAGTACATTCAAAACAACTCTACAAACCCCAATTTATTTAGATAAATCTTACTTTTATATTGAATTCTTTTTTTGTCTTTTAGTTTTTTTGACTGTGGGTTTGCGACCCTTTTTGGGCATACCCTGTGCAATTGTGGGGAAATCCTTATCGGTTTCTGCGGTGGGTTGAATTTCATAAGTTCCGTATTTGTTTACCATTTCATAAGGTGTTTCCGGGTCATCAACAATGGGTACGGATGCTACGTCGAGGGAGTCGAAAACATTTTTAAATTCGTCGTTAAAATTATCATACATATTTATCACCTGTTTATATTATGCCCGCAATTTTGAAGTTTATATTACTTTTTTAATTTTTTGCGGTAATACTGCACCCCTCAAATGCATATAGATTATTAAAAATGTATAATATGGAGGTCAGTATGATTACAGACGAAAAAAACATTCAACGATTGCCCCACAATATAATTATGGAAGACCGTAAAAAACTTTCAGTTTCGGGAGTAAAAGATATAGATTCTTTTGACGAGCAGACAATTATTGCAATAACCGAGCAAGGTGAGCTTACAATACGTGGGTGGAATCTTCATATAACAAAGCTAAATCTTGAACAGAGTGAGCTTATGGTTGACGGCGAGATTTCATCACTTGCATATACCGATACACGTCCGCAGACGAAAGGATTTTTCTCGAAGGTGCTACGATGACCGATTATCTTTATAGCCTGAGCCTTGCACAACAGACGAGAGGTTTTCTGTTGTCTTTGGGTTTCGGGTTTATTATGGGGATTTTCTATGATTTGTTCAGAATAATTCGCATTTGCATTTCAAAAGGGAAAACGGCAATTATTATAAGTGATTTGCTATATTGCATTTTTCTCTGCTTTTGCACATTCGCTTTTTGCCTTACAATGAACGAGGGCGAAATAAGACTGTATCTGCTGGCGGGTGAGGCCATAGGTTTTGCCGCTTATTATTTTTCTCTTGGTGCAATAATTTTCTCTTTCAGTGAGATTTTGATAGATTTAATAAAAAAAGTTTGCAAATGGATTTTTAATGCGTTTTCTTTTCCATTCAGGTGGCTATTTGGAAAAGTACGCATCATTTTCGACAAAATCCTCAAAAAAAGTCGAAAAAATGGTAAAAAAATAAAAAATAAATCAAAATTCCTCTTGAAAGTGAATAAGCATTTGTTGTATAATTTGTTTGATAATAAGCAAAATCCGGTGGATAATGGTGCAGATGGAAAGAGAGGAAGTTGACAATGGTTAAAAAAAGAAGTTTTATTTTAACATTGGCTCTTGTGTTGCTTGTAGGGTATTTCATAATTACTATTGTCGGTCTTCAACTCGACATCAATGAACGCCGTGCCGTATTGGACCAAAAAACCGCAGCATATGAGCAACAACTTGCTGACAATGACCGCTTACAGTCAATTATAGAAAATGACGACAAAAGCGGTTACATTGAACAGGTTGCCCGTGAAAAATTAGGATATGTTATGCCCGGTGAAAAAGTGTTCTACGATGTAACACCGGGGGTATAAGTTTGGGAGGCAACTTTAGTTCTATGCAGGTTGAAATCGGTTCCATTTATGACGGAACAGTGACGGGGTTAACAAAATTCGGAGCATTTGTAAAGCTCGAAAATGGTGCATCGGGAATGGTGCACATTTCTGAAGTGGCTGCTGAGTATATAAGCGACATTTCAGAACGTCTTTCAGAGGGCGATAAGGTAAAGGTCAAGGTTATTGAAATTAACGAAAAAGGCAAAATCAGTCTTTCAATTAAAAAAGCATTACCCGAACCCGAAAAACCTAAAATTCAGAAGCCCAGACCTCAGCGAAACGGCGGTAATCGTGGTTGGCAGGGTAAGTCGGAGCCTGAACAGAGCGGTCCGATGTCTTTTGAAGATATGATGGCAAAGTTTAAAGCTCAAAGTGAAGATAAAATGAGCGATATTAAACGAAGCTCTGACAGACGTGGCGGTAATACCGGTTATCGCAGAGGAAATAAGTCATAAATTTTAGGGTAGTTAAAAAAGACTACCCTTTTTTATTAGCCGTCAAAGGCTAAAATATGAATTATTTGTAAAAAGTTAATAAAAATTCTCAAAACTACTTTATTTTTCTGTGCATTTGTGCTACACTGTAATTGAACAAAGAATTGTTCAATTACAAAAGTAAAGGAGATGTCGTTGTGAACATTACTATTATCGGACGTAAATGTACGCCAAGAGAAAGCTTTAGGGTAAGAGCAGAAGAAAAACTTCGTAAGGTTGAAAGATTCTTCGGACCTGACGCAACGGCTAAAATTACTGCTACCGTTGAGAAAAATGTGAAAATCTGTGAAATTACTCTTACAAAGAAAAATATGATTTTCCGTGCTCAAGAACGCAGTGATGATTTGGAAGAGTCGCTTGACAAATGTGTTGACTCGCTTATTCGTCAAATCAGAAAGAACAAAACTCGAATCGAGAAAAAGCTTCGTGATGTTTCATTTGACGATGTACTTGCAGATGTTGTTGACGAAGACGAAATTGAGGTTGTAAGAACAAAAACAGTTGTTTTAAAACCCGAAACCGTTGAAGAAGCAATTCTGCAAATGAATTTGTTAGGGCATATGTTCTATATGTTCCGAAATGCAGATTCAGATGAAATTTGCGTAGTTTATAAGAGGAATGACGGAGGCTACGGCCTTATGGAACCCGAATACGAATAAATAAAATATGGCGGGGCTTAAAGCCCCGCTTTTTTATAGGAGAAGAATATGAAAAAGGTACTTAAAATTTTAATTCCAGTAGTGGCGATTGTGCTCGTCGTTGCAATTACACTTGTGGGTGTATTTTTCAATAAGATTTTCTGGAATGCAGATTTCTTTATTGAAAAGTCACAGACTGCAGATGTAAAGCTTACAATTGATGCAGAAGAAAAAGGTGAAGCTTTTGAGGGCTTTGGTGCGTCAGCTTGTTGGTGGTCACAGATTGCGGGCAAGAGCGATAATATGGAAGAAATCGCAAAGCTTCTTTACAGTAAAGAGGGCTTGGGACTCAACATTTACCGCTATAATATTGGTGCGGGCTCAAAGGATAACCCCAATACAAAAATCACTGACCCTTGGCGACAGACCGAAAGTTTTTATGTTTATAACGAGGCAACGGGCGAATATGAATATGACTTTACCCGTGACGCTGAGGCACAAAAGTTTTTAGACCTCTGTCTTTCATACGGTTGCATTGATACAGTAATTCTTTTTGCAAATTCACCTCATTATTCAATGACTCTTAATGGCAGAGCATATGGTAATGAGAATTGGTGGGTGAGTAACCTTGACCGTGAATATTACGATGCATATGCAGAATATCTTGTGACAATCGCAGAGTATTTCATCAACAAGGGTGTACCCGTTAAATGCATAAGCCCAATTAACGAGCCCAACTGGTCGTGGGGTGTTGCGAGTGTAAATCAAAGTCAAGAGGGTTGCTTCTATAATTCTGAAGATATTTACGATGTGTACCGTGCTTGTGTGAGAGAAATTAAGGAGAGAAATCTCGACATTAAGCTTTCAGGACCTGAATCGGGTGAAATTGGTCACAGACTTTATGAATGGTTTGATTATTTATATAAAGATGCTGAAATTCGTCCATATCTTGCAAATCTTTCATATCACAGTTATTGGACTGATGATAATGTTCAAAACAAAATCGGTCTTGGCAACTGGATTGAAGAAAATACACCCGATATTTCTGTTGAGATGTCAGAATGGTGCCATTTGCCCTGCACCTCACCAATAGATTCAATCGACGGTGCACTTCTTCAGGCAAGGGTTATGGCAAATGACCTTGATTACACTAATATCAACTCATGGACTGCGTGGGTTGGTGTGAATGGTATCGGCATTGGCGAAGACGGTAAGCAGTATTCCGACGGACTTTTGGCAGGTAATGCAGATTTGAGTGAATACCAAGTTGCTATGCGTTATTATGCGGTTGCTCATTTCAGCAAGTTTATTCCTAAAGACAGTGTGAAAATTTCAACTGAAAAGAACATTAATGACTTGATTAAGGTTGAAGAAAATGACGAAAACGGAAATCCCGTTGTTAGAGTTATGAAATACGGAATAAACTGCGTTTCATACCTTACACCCGACGGAAAAATTGTCACAGTTATTGTTAATGAAGGCGTTGCAAGAAATATCGATTTCAAGGTTGATGCTGAAAAAATGACAGTTTGCACAACAACTCAGGCTGAACAGTTAAAAGAAACTTATTCGGGCGAGATTGTAGAAATTGAACTACCTGAAAAGAGTATTATGACGATTGTTTTTGAATAAAGAAATAAAAGTTAAAGGCGAGGATTATCCTCGCCTTTGGTTTTTGCATTGGTTATTTAATGAAAATAAGAGAAACTCAACAAATTTGAATTTGTCCGGGTAAATACTATCTACAAGTAATGTCATTCTGAGGAACGCAGTGACGAAGAATCTCAACCAAACAGAGATTCTTCGCTTCGCTCAGAATGACACAAAGAAACCTACAACCCTCAATTTGTCAAACTCTTTCCGCTCCATCTCTGAGGGAGGGTGTTAAAAAGGCGGGGTCAAGACCCCGCCCTACCATTATACAATTGCTTATTTCTTCATTTGGTCTAAAGTTTTCTCAAATGACGGTAAAAACTCTTCAATAAAGATTTTCAACTCTTCACATTCCAATTTTTCCATTGATTTGAGAAGTCTTTCTTCCGCTTCACAGAATTCGCTGTTGCCTGCTTTTCTTTCTTCAACACATTTTAAATATCCGCTTATTTTATCAGCAGCCTTAACAAGTTTCCAGAGTTCTTTGTCCTCATTCTTTTTCTTGAAAAGAGGCTCATAAGATGGTAATAAATCCTCGGGGAGCATTGATAAAAGTTGCTTTGTTGCGTTTTTCTCAACTGCCTTATATGCTTCTTTAGTTTCTTTGCTGTAATATTTAACGGGGGTTGGCAAATCACCGGTTATAATTTCGGGTGTATCGTGGTAAAGGCCTAAAAGTGACGCTCTTTCACAGTTGTAGTTTTTGCCCAATCGCTGATTACCAATACTCGCTAATGCGTAGCAGAGTTGTGCTACCTCGGCGGAATGTTCACTTAAGGTTTCATATCTTGTATTTCGCATCAAAGCCCAACGATTTATGTACTTGGTGCGTGATGTGAAAGCGAAAAAATCATTTTTACCCATTAGATATCTTCTTCCTTAAAGCTAATTTTCAATTCGTCACGGCTCAACTTGATTTTTGTGTATTTTACACCTGCCGCATCAAACATTCTGCGTGAAACACGGTTGCCTACTGTGTCTTTATACTTGTCAGATATATATATAACCTCTTTAATTCCGCTCTGAATAATTGCTTTTGCACATTCGTTGCAAGGAAAAAGTGCCACATAAATTTTGCAACCGTTTAAGTTTCTGCCACCATTGTTGAGAATTGCATTAAGCTCTGCGTGACATACATAAGGGTATTTTGTGTCGTATTCTTCACCGCTTCTGTCCCATGGGAATTCGTCATCGTTACAACCGATTGGAAATCCGTTGTAGCCTACTGACATAATCTTGTTGTTATTGTCAACAATACAAGCGCCTACCTGAGTGTTGGGGTCCTTGCTTCTGTATGAAGAAAGCAGGGCAATACCCATAAAATATTCGTCCCATGAAATAAAATCTTCTCTTTTAGCCATTTCCTTTTTCTCCTTTTATCTTATCCCAATATAATTTTGCTGTTTGTTCGGTTTTGTTGTCACCGAATTCATAATATTTTTTATTTTTTAAAGCATCGGGCAAATACTGTTGCTTTACCCAGCGGTTAGGATAATCGTGTGGGTAAAGGTAATGCTGACCCTTAACCTCGGCATCTTCACCGTCAAAATGCTTATTTTGTAATTGCCTTGGAATTTTACCGTAATTGCCTTTGCGTACATCATCAAGGGCGGCAAAAATACCGTCGTGAGCAGTGTTTGATTTGGGACTTGTTGCTACAAGTACAACCGCATCGCCCAAGGGGATTGCTGCTTCGGGCATTCCCACCTGCATTGCAATATCACAAGCGGACTTTACTATCGGTAAAATCTGTGGATAAGCGAGTCCCACATCTTCACTTGCACAGATAAGCAGTCTGCGTATTGCCGAAACCATATCCCCAGCCTCTAAAAGACGGGCAAGGTAATGAAGTGCGGCATCGGGGTCGCTTCCTCGCATACTTTTTTGATATGCTGAGAGAATGTCGTAATGCTCATCACCGAATTTGTCATAACGGAAGGTGTTTTTCATTGTAAGACTACCCGTGTTTTCAAGGGTGATTGTTCTTTTGCCATCAATAACACTTGCTGAAAGCACACAGAGTTCGACAAAATTCAAAGATTTTCGCACATCTCCGCCACAAGCAGTTGCAATATGCTCACAAACACCGTCTTCAATCTGGAGCGGAATTCCCGTTTCTTCTTCTAAAAATGCAAAACCACGTTTGATATTAGGAATAACATCTTCGGGAGTGACCGATTTGAATTCAAACACCGTACAACGTGAAAGCACTGCCGAATAAATATAAAAATACGGGTTTTCAGTAGTTGATGCAATCAATGTGATTTTCCCGCTTTCAATATATTCGAGCAAACTCTGTTGTTGCTTTTTATTGAAATACTGAATTTCGTCAAGATAGAGTAAAATGCCGTTTGGTGCGGCAAAGGTGTCAAGCTCGCTTACGATTGCCTTAATGTCCGCCGTACTTGCATTTGTGCCGTTAATATGGTGAAGCTTGCGGTTTGTATTCTTCGCAATAATTCTTGCGAGAGTTGTCTTGCCCGTGCCCGACGGACCATAAAATATTAAGTTTGGAAGATAGCCCGACTCAACAATGTTGCGTAAGGGCATATTTTCACCTAAAAGGTGACGTTGCCCCACCATATCGTCAATGGTTTGGGGGCGGAGTCTGTCTGCTAAAGGTGTTGACATAATTTCACTTCACAATATCTAAAATTTCTTCTGCTGTATCAACAATATACTCGGCATTGTATTCTTTAAAATCCTCAATAGTGCCGAATCCATAAGTTACTGCAACGCAGGGGATACCAACTGTGTGCGCACCCTCAATGTCAAATTTGGTGTCACCGACCATAAGGGTGTTTTCGAGAGTAGCCCCAATGTTTTTCATAGCATTTTCTATAACTGTTGCCTTGCTTTCACTTGTATTATCAAATTCAGTACCGCCGAGAAAATCAAAATATTTTTTGATATCAAGGTTTTCACAGATACTATCAACAAAATGCAAGGGCTTTGAAGATGCGGTTGCAAGAATATATCCCTGCTCTTTAAGTGCTTTGAGAGTATCAGCAACTCCGTCATAAAGTTTACTTTCAAGGTAGCCGATTTTTCTGTATCTCTCACGGTATTTGTCAGTCATTTCCCACGCATGTTTATCATCAAAATCACAAAATACGGTGAAACTGTGATAAAGGGGAGGACCTATGAATTTTCTTAACAAATCAAGTGACGGCGTGCCGTGACCGTAACTTTCAAAGGCATATGTAAGGCTTTTGAAAATTCCCTCTGAAGAATCGGTCAGAGTACCGTCAAAATCGAACAAAATATATTTATAATTACTCATTGACTATTATTTCATACTCCTTGTACCAGTTTTCGCCCGCTTCAAGAGAGTTTCCGTATTCTCTTTTTGTGATGTCACCGTTAAAGTTTTCTGCATCGCATCTGCCATACCAAGGCTCAATGCATACAAAAGGTGCATTTTTCTTTGCGGGTGACCAAATGCCGAAAACTTTTGTGTTGAATTTAACCGTTAAATATGATTTATCATTTTCAATTAATGAGATTTCATTAACATCACTGTTTTCAATGATGAGTGCGTCATTATCAAAGACGCAGTCGTGAAGCACAAAACTGCTTTCGATGTCATATTTTTGTGGAGTGTAAAGTCCGTCAGAATTGATTAAACAATATTGAAGATTATCACCATTCATTGAAAGCACGGTTTCGCCCTTTTTACAATAAAATGCAGGGTGTGCACCAATTGAAAAACAGATTTTTTTGTCATCAATATTCTGCACATTCCAACCCACAATGATTTTGTTGTTAATAAGTTCAAATGAACAAACCAAAGAGAATTTGAAAGGATATTTTGTGAGAGTATCTTCGTTACTTGTCAATTCAAAAGCAATTTTTGTTTCACTTTTTTTAACGAGAGTGAATTCACTATCCCTTGCAAAGCCGTGCTGACCGAGAAAATAGTCCTTTCCGTCATATGTTGTCTTACCGTTTTTATATTTGCCGACTACGGGGAAAAGCACGGGACTTTTTCTGCCCCAAAACTGAGAGTCGCCCTGCCAGAGCAATTCTTTGTTTTCTTTTTTGTTGAAAATTGATGATAATTCAGCACCGTGAGTATCAATTGATATTTTTAAAAAATCATTTTCAAGATAATGTAACATAAAATCACCAACTAATTTTGTGTCATTCTGAGGAGTGAAACGACGAAGAATCTCAAATAGATTCTTCGCTTCGCTCAGAATGACAACGAACTGCTTTTATTATACAATAAAAAAATCTCTTATTCAACCAATTTACAAACATTTGTTTTGTGATAATAACTGAATTTTTCAAAATTTAAAAAAATCTTAAAAACCCCTTTTATTTTATGTTAAAAGGTGTTATACTATTAAAGGCATTTGAGCATTTTGGGTGAATTGTGTCCAAAATGCAGAAAAAATCACATTTTTTACTATATATTGTTATTTTTAGATTAGATTATTTGATTTTTGGGGGGAAGAGTCCTTGGAAAAAATCATAGTTAACGGTGGCAATAGATTGACCGGTGAAATTGAAATCAGCGGTGCTAAAAATGCTGTCGTAGCGATAATTCCGGCGACCATTCTCGCAGAGGGCGTTTGCCGAATTGAAAACATTCCTAATATAAGCGATGTTTCGGCAATGGTTAAAATTCTTCGCTCTCTGGGTGCAGAAATAAAAATGATAAATAAGAGCACTCTTGAAATTGATACTTCACACATACGTTCAAATGTTGTGGGTCACGATTTATCAAAGCTTATGCGTGCTTCTTATTATTTTATAGGTGTTCTTCTCGGCAGATTTAATCACGCAAAGGTTGCAATGCCGGGCGGTTGTCAGTTTGGTGTTCGTCCCATTGACCAGCATATCAAGGGCTTTGAGGCAATTGGTGCAAAGGTTTCTATGGAAGAAAATGCGATGGTTGACGTTAAGGCTGAAAAACTTGTTGGAACATCAGTTTATTTTGACGTGGTTTCTGTTGGTGCTACAATCAATCTTATGCTCGCAGCAGTTAAGGCAAAGGGTCTTACAATAATTGAAAATGCGGCGAAAGAGCCCCACATTGTTGACCTTGCGAACTTCTTAAACTCTATGGGTGCAGACGTTCGTGGTGCGGGTACTGACGTTATTAAAATTCGTGGGGTGGACAAGCTTCACGGTTGTGAATATACAATTATTCCTGACCAGATTGAAGCGGGCACATATATGGTTGCTGCTGCGGCAACTCAAGGTGATGTGCTTATTAAAAATGTAATTCCCAAGCACCTTGAGTCAATATCTGCAAAGCTTGTTGAGTGCGGTGTTATTGTTGAAGAATTTGACGATTCTGTGAGAATTTTCTCTGACTGCCGACCAAATCATTGCAGTATTAAAACAATGCCTCATCCGGGATTTCCTACCGATATGCAACCTCAGTTTGCGGTGCTTCTTACTATCGCAAGAGGTAACAGTATGGTGAGCGAAAGTGTATGGGACAATCGTTTCCGCTACATTGACCAGCTTCTTCGCATGGGTGCAAATATTAAGGTTGACGGTAAATCTGCTTTTATTGAAGGTGTTGAGGGGCTTAACGGTGCTCCCGTAAAGGCGGATGACTTGAGAGCAGGTGCTGCAATGGTAATTGCGGGTCTGGTTGCAAAGGGTACAACTGAAATTGAAGAAATTCACCATATTCAGCGAGGCTATGACAATATTATTGAAAAATTACGCAGTCTTGGTGCTGATATTGAGCTTGTAACGGTTCCCGATGACGAACAAACCGTATTGAGCGTAGGTTAAAATGAGTTCAGGGATGGTTTTTACCGTCCCTGTTTATTTTTAAAAATTGTTTTGTGATATAAATATTATTGGAGAATTAATATGGCAAAATTTTGTCCCTTGTTTTCCTCGTCAACGGGTAACAGCATTTATGTTGGCGGTGGTAATGACAGTATTTTAATAGATGTAGGTATGACCGCAAAGCAGATGGACGAAGCTTTGTGGCGAATTGGTGTGGATGGTGACAGCATAAGAAATATCTTTATAACCCACGAGCATTCCGACCATATTAAAGGTCTTAAGGTTTTCACAAAAAAGCATAAGGCGAGAGTGTTTATGACGGCGGGTACATATGATGCACTCACAAAAACCGATGCTCTTGATAATGTGTCAGAGGCT
The DNA here is from genome assembly GCA_045594885.1 of Candidatus Fimenecus sp. Classification (GTDB taxonomy): domain Bacteria; phylum Bacillota; class Clostridia; order Oscillospirales; family Acutalibacteraceae; genus Fimenecus. The sequence continues at coordinate 14,222 of JAZNZJ010000050.1, forward strand.
TCAATAATCACACCCGATGGTGCTGATGTGGGTTGTATGTATATAAAACCATTCCCGATTTCTCACGATACAATTGAGCCTTGCGGATATACGATTGAGATGGCTAATGGCAGAAAAATTGCTATTGCAACTGACCTTGGTATAATGACTGATGAAGTTATGACGGCACTTATGGGGTGTGACCTTGTTATGCTTGAGTCAAATCACGACGTAAATATGCTTCAGTGTGGCGGATACCCATATATGTTAAAAAGAAGAATTTTAGGTGTTAAAGGGCATCTTTCAAATGACGCCTGTGCCGAAACCCTCACAAAGCTTATTGAGAGTGGCACAACAAGATTTTTCTTGGGGCATTTAAGTCGTGAGAATAATGTTCCCGAATTGGCTTATAGAACAAGTGTTTCGGCACTTGAGATGGTAGGTGCACGTGAGGGCGATGATTATTTTATTCGTGTTGCAAAGCCCGTGTGGGACGAAAAGGCGATGATATTATGATGAATGTTCAGCTTATTGTTCTAGGAAAGCTCAAAGAAAAATATATGAAAGATTTTGCAAGTGAATATGAAAAAAGACTTTCATCATATTGCAAAATGACTGTTACAGAAATTGAGCCTGTAAAATTGTCGGATAATCCTTCAAAAGCTGAAATTGATAATGCACTAAACAAAGAAACGCAGATGATTATGAGTAAATTACCCAAGAGTGCATATGTTTTTTCAATGTGCATTGAGGGCAAGCAGATGTCCTCTGAAGAACTTTCAGCAAAGCTTGATGATATTGCTCTTTGCGGAAAAAGTTATATAGTTTTTATAATAGGAAGCTCCTTTGGACTTTCTGATGAAATTAAGAAAATGTCGGATTTTAAATTTTCAATGTCAAAGATGACTTTTCCTCACAAATTGGCAAGAATAATGCTGACAGAACAGATTTACAGGGCATTTTCAATTTCTAATAACGGAAAATATCATAAATAACCGCAATTATTTAAAAATAAAATAAAGTTTGTTTTTAATTTGGTAAAATTTGTGTTTTAAAATATACATATAAAAAGGGAGGTCCCGAAAAATGCAAAAAGAAAAAATTCTTGTAGTTGATGATGACAGAAATATTTGCGACTTGCTTCGTATGTATCTTGAAAAAGAGGGTTATGCCGTTGCAATGGCTTATAACGGCAGAGATGCTGTTAATATGTTCAATAGCGAAAATCCTGATATGGTATTGCTTGACATTATGCTTCCTCAATTAGATGGTTGGCAGGTTTGCCGTGAAATTCGTAAGGTGAGCGAAAAACCAATTATTATGATTACCGCAAAGGATGAAGTTTTTGATAAGGTGTTGGGACTTGAACTGGGTGCTGATGACTATATTACAAAGCCTTTTGACACAAAAGAGGTCGTTGCAAGAATTAAAGCAGTATTGCGACGTGTTTCTAATGTAAAGAGTGAAAAGGTAAAAGTAGTAAGATATGATAAGCTTGAAATCAACCTTACAAATTATGAAATGAAGGTTGACGGTGTGGTAGTTGATACTCCACCTAAAGAACTTGAACTTATCTATCATCTTGCAAGTAATCCTGACAGAGTTTTTACCCGTGACCAATTGCTTGATGAGGTATGGGGATTTGAATACTACGGTGACAGCCGTACCGTTGATGTTCACGTAAAAAGACTTCGTGACAAGCTTAAAGGTGTTTCAGACGAGTGGGAACTTCGTACTATATGGCGAGTGGGCTATAAATTTGTGATTTATGACAAAAACTAAGAAATTTTTCAAAAAACGTTACAAAAGAATAGAAAACTTTTTTACTCATTTACCGCTCTTTGCCAAGTATCTTACAATTATGACGGCAATGATTTTGGTGAGCTATCTTGTGCTTACAACGGCGCTTATGGTGTTCCTTTCAACCCGATGGACAAGTGAGAAAAAAGATTTGCTTGTTGAAAATGTTACATTGAATGCAGAATATTGCGAAACAATTCTTTCACAATGTGACACTCAGGCAGATGTTAGTAATGCACTTGTGATTATATGCAATAATATTGCGGTAACGTCAAATGCTATTGATGCGGATATTTTCGTCTGTAACAATGACGGTAAGGTGATTGTCTGCAAAGAGGATTTCACCTATAATATGGGCGATTGTATGCTTCACAACGGGTATAACGTACCTTCATATATTATGGATGAAGTGCAATCGGGAAATTATTTCAGCGACGACAAGATTGAAGGGCTTTTTAATGTGCCGACATTTTTTGCCGGTTGTCCCGTAAAGGTGAACGGTGTGACTGTTGCTACGATTTTTGCAACAACACCCATTGAGTCCAGCTTAAAGGAATATGCGGGTAATATTATGAGTATGTATTTGTCGTCTGCCCTGTTTGCAGCGGCATTGTCATTCCTTGTTGTTTACGGTTTTACCGCAAAACTTACCCGACCCTTAAGGCAGATGTCGAATGCAACGAAATCTTATGCAAAAGGTGATTTCAGTAAAAGGGTAACGGTGAGAGGCTCTGATGAATTTGCAGAATTGTGCCAGTCATTTAACCAAATGGCATCGGCATTGTCAATTCTTGAGTCCTCAAGAAGAAGCTTTGTGGCTAATGTTTCTCACGAACTGAAAACACCAATGACAACAATAGGCGGGTTTATTGACGGTATGCTTGACGGCACAATACCCGAAGAAAAGCACGGCGAATATTTGCAGATAGTTTCAAATGAGGTCAAACGACTCTCTCGACTTGTTACATCAATGCTCAATCTTTCGAAAATTGAGGCGGGTGAGCTTGAACTCAAACCGACGGATTTTGATGTTAGTCAATTGCTTATAAATTGTATGCTTACCTTTGAGCAGGAAATTGACAAGAAAAATATTGTGGTCGAAGGCTTTGAAGACGTTGGTCAGGTAATGCTATATGCTGACCGTGATATGATTTATCAGGTTGTTTATAACCTTGTTGACAATGCAGTCAAGTTCACTAATGAAAATGGTACAATCACCGTATTTGCGGGTGAAAATGATAAGGGTCAGATTTATGTATCAATTCAGAATTCGGGTGACGGAATTTCTTCAGAGGAAATTGGCAGAATATTTGAAAGGTTCTATAAAGTTGATAAATCAAGAAGCTATGACGTAAAAAGTGCGGGGCTTGGTCTTTATCTTTGTAAGACACTTGTTGAAATGCACGGCGGTAAGATTTTTGCTGAAAGTGTTGAGGGGGAATTTACAAGATTCTCAATGCTTTTTAATGAAAAACCAAAAAACAAAAAATAACCTACGGAGGTTTCATTATGGATGAAAACTTTGAAAGAGATATAAACAATACAAATGACGAAACGGTGAATTATACCCAACCTGAAAACAGACAGAACGGGTATTATCAAACCTCGTATTATGGCGGTTATCAAACAGGTGGTCAATATCAACACACGCCCTATGGCTACAGTCAACCACAACCTGAGGCAGAAAAGAAAAAGTCAAAGGGAAAGAAAAAAGGTTTAATTATTGCGGTGGTAATAATTCTTCTTGCTTTTCTTATTGCCGTTGTGGGTATGTTCTCTGCTTTCATTTTTAAAGGCTTTAGTGAAAATGTGCCACCTGCAGACGATTCTCAGGTTGAATTTAATGAAGTGCCAAGCGGTAATGAGGAAGAAGAAATTGTTGACGGAGCTCTCACACCCGGTCAGATTTACAAAAAGGTTTATGATAGTTCGGTGGGTATTCTTGTTTATACAAGAAATCAACAACAGGTTTATTCTGAAGGCACGGGCATTGTAATGGGTCTTAATGGTGACGGGAATGCCACATACATCATTACTTGTGCTCACGTAATAAATGTGAAAAATGGTCGTATAATTGTTCAGACTGCAGATGGTACACAGTATGACGGCACAGTGGTGGGCATTGACGCTAAAACGGATATTGGATTACTGAAAATCCCAACAACCGACCTTAAAGCAGCAGAATTTGCCGATTCACAGAGTGTTAGTGTTGGTGATGATGTATATGCAATCGGTAACCCTGGCGGAACACAGTTCTTCGGTTCGTTTACTGACGGTATGATTTCAGCAATCGGACGTCCCGTGAACAGCCCCGTTGGTTATGAGGTGGCTTGTATTCAGCATACCGCACCAATTAACCCCGGTAATTCGGGCGGTGCACTTGTGAATGCATATGGTCAGGTTATTGGTGTAAATTCATCAAAAATCGCATCAGAAGAATATGAGGGAATGGGATTCTCCGTTCCATCTGCAACGGTTAAAGAAATCGTTGACGAGTTAATTAAAAACGGTTATGTATCAAATCGCCCTGTGCTTGGTGTACAGTTTGTTGAGGCTACTACAAATCAGACCTATGCAATTATTGTAAAGGCAAATAAATTACCCGCAGGTTCAATTGTAATTGATACAATAATGAACGGTAGTGATTTATTAGGTAAAGACATTAAAACAGGTGATATGATTATTGCGGCTAATGGTAAGGACCTTGACACTTACAATGTATTGCTTGAAATTATTGAAAACGGTAAGGTGGGTGACACAATAACACTTACAATTTGCCGTGTTGATTCGCAATACAATATTTCAACTTTCGATGTTGATGTTAAGCTTGTTGACGATGCAAATGTTTCAGAGCCAGAAAGCGAATATGATGACTATAGTGATTTTCTTAACCCCTTCGGGCAATAAGTGAACAGAATATGATATAATGAACCGGACGAATATTTCGTTCGGTTTTTTGTTTACATATCAGAATGCAGATGATAAAATAATATTAGAATTTTGTGAGGTGCTTTATGAAAAACATTAAAATTAAAGAAACATTAAAGTGTTTTATGGTATTGTTTACACCCATAATAGCATTGATGATTATTCCTTTTATTCCCCTTATGTTTTTTCAAAACGGAGTAGGAATTGTGTTGATGTTAGGGCTTTTGATAATAGCAATTGCAATTCTCTTTAAAATGTTTGCAACTTTGTTGGGTGCAGAAATTTTTATTGAAACTGTGTATTACTGGAAAAAAGACAGACTGTGGTATGCAGTGGGCAAAGATGATGAAAATGCTGATGAAATAGCAGATAAAATCATTAAAAAATGCACTTCTTTCGGTAGTGAAAAACAGGTGTCAAAGTCCGAAAAAGAGCTTGTGTGTGCAAGATATAAAAGACAGCATTCAGCCACTTTGGATTGGGCAACCATTGAAAAAATGATTTTAGTTTATCGCACAGAACATCTCGATGAGCAAAAATTTAACAGAATTATGGCTTCTGCAAGAAATACGGTGCGTCAGTTGAAATGTGATAAATCAAAAATGATTTTTCTTGAAAAAGAAAAGAAGAATGCTCCCGTTGCAACTGCGGCGGCGGTAATAATTCTTGCTGATTACATAGATGTACAAATCCCGTCCGTTGTAAGAAAAAAGAGAAGCTGTAACGAAATGGCAATTTTGCCCTGTGTGGTGGATTTGAGTGCTAAACGATGCTATTTTGACGGTATGAAAGAATATTATATGAGCACAAAGCCCACAAAAAACAGGACGATTGATTTGATAATTAAAATGGTCTTTGACGGTAAGTTACCGCTTGAGAATAATGACAGTTTTGATTATGAAAAAATCGACCCGAAATTGCCCGAAATGACCTTATATGAGATGCTGAAAGAGTTTAAAGATGCGGACAAGGATATTGAAAAAGAAATTAAGAAAATGGGTGAGTCACTGAAAAACGGTGAAACAAAAAGAGTTGACGACAGTTTGTATATTAAAGTGGGCGATAAACTTGCGGTATATATGATATTTGAAGATGAAGAAAACCCCGATGTTGTTGAAATTGGTGAGGATAATTGCTGGAGTTATCCAAAACGTTTGCAAATTTCAAAGAAAGATAAGGCGGTATTAAGAGGGCAAGTGAACGCATTTTTTGATAATGGGTTAGAAGTAAAGTTCGAATGATTTAAAGAAAAATAAAACTACATATTTCGACCTTTTTTGTATTTACATTTCATTAGTGGAATGGTAAAATGTAGTAAATAATTTTTAAGGAGAGATTTTATGGATATATTAGCTCTTAAAACAATGCTTGTTCAGTTTGCGGCTACTTGGGGTGGCAAAATTGTAGGTTCTTTAATCGTTTTGATAGTTGGTTTAAAATTGGTCAAAACATTGATTAAATGGCTTAGAAAATCACCAAAGCTTGACAAACTCGATGACAGTCTTCGCTCATTCCTCAGCAGCTTTGCAAGTATTGCTCTTTACGCAATTCTTGTAATTGTTATTGCATCAATTCTTGGCATTCCTGCAACATCATTCATCACAATTTTAGCTACTTGCGGTGCTGCAATCGGTCTTGCACTTCAAGGTTCACTCAGTAACTTTGCAGGCGGACTTATGATTCTTCTCTTTAAACCCTTTAAAGTTGGCGATTACATTGAAGCATCGGGTGAGGCAGGTATTGTTTCAGAGATTTCTGTTGTTTATACTGAAATTCTTACACTTGACAACAAACGTGTCACAATTCCCAATGGCGGACTTACAAACTCTGTAATTGAAAACTATTCATCAGAAGAACTCCGCAGAGTTGACCTTAACTTTAGTGCCGCTTATAACTGCGATATGAAAAAGGTTAAAGAGGTTATCAGTGAAATTGTTGAGGCACACCCAAAGGCACTCAAAAAGCCCGAACCTTTTGTTCGTGTTTCAGAATGTGCTGACAGTGCACTTACATATACAGTTCGTGTATGGTGTAAGAATGCTGATTATTGGGATGTTTACTTTGATGTGCTTGAAGGAGTTAAAGAGGCGTTTGATAAAAACGGAATTGAAATTCCATATAAGCAGATTGATGTTCACGTTGATAATAAGTAATTTTAAAGGCTTACCCAATGTAAGCCTTATTTTTTTAGTATAATTTAAAAATATAACAAATCGCACCGTAAATCACGGCAGAGAAAATTCCGTAGGCGATAACCGGACCTGCGATTTTAAAAAGATTTGCACCAACACCCATAATATATCCCTCTGCTTTAAATTCAAGGGCGGGGGACACAACAGAGTTTGCAAAGCCCGTAATGGGTACTATTGTACCCGCACCTGCGTGTTTTGCGATTTTGTCGAATACACCTATTCCCGTAAGAATTGCGGTTATCAGAATGAGTGTTACGGGGGTCATAGCCTTTATTTCATTTTGACTAAGCCCTATTTTTTCATAAATGAAATTAAGGAATTGACCAAAAGTGCAAATTCCACCGCCTATTATAAAAGCCTTTATTCCGTTAATTAGTTTTGGTGAGTTTGGCGATGCTTTTTTCGCCATCTTGTCATATTCTTTGTCAGTTGTTGACATAAATTATCATTCCAATACTTTTTATTTCACATTTTTATTTTTACATTTTTAAAAGGTTTAATAACTTACAAAATTTGCAATAATAAGAAATATATGGTAAAATTTATTTTCAACATTTATTAGCGAGGTGAATTCTGTGGTTGGTTACATTGATGTGGGCGGTGGTATGCGTGCGGTCTATGGTGCGGGTGTGCTTGATTTCTGTCTTGATAACGGCATAGAATTTCCTTATTATATTGGTGTTTCTGCGGGTAGTGCGAATATAATTTCACATCTTGGCGGTCACAGAGAAAGAACATTACGGTTTTATCGTGATTATTCCTCAAGACAGGAATATATGAGCTTTAAAAATTGGGTGAAAAACAAAAAATATCTTGACCTTGATTATATTTACACTACTCTTACAAAAGATGGTGGCGAAGACCCGTTGAATTTTGACGTGATGCGTTCGCATTCCTGCGATTTTTATATTGTTACAACTGATGCACTGACGGGCGAAACGAAATATCTTGATTATAGGGACGTTGTAAGAAATGATTACTACGAACTCAAGGCATCGTGCTGTATTCCAATAGTTTGTCCCGTAGTTGAAAAGAATGGGGCAAAATTTTATGACGGCGGACTTTCTGACCCCATACCTGTGCGAAAGGCTTTTGAGGACGGGTGTGACAAGGTGGTTGTTACTCTTACATTACCTAAAGATTACAGAAAAACCCACAAAGCACCGTCTCTTTTCTACAATGCCATTTTGAGAGAAAATCCTGAAATAGCAATGCTGATGTATTCTATGATTGACAAGTATAACGATGACCTTGAATACATTAAAGCTCTTGAAAAAGAAGGCAGAGTGTTGATTCTTGCACCCGATGATTGCTGTGGAGTGACAACTCTCAAGCACCCATATGACGGCATAGAAAAACTTTATCACAAGGGCTATGAAAATGCATCAAAAATAAAAGCTTTTCTGCAGGGGGAGGCTTTTTGTGAAGAAGTATAAATATAACCGATTTATGCGTGTGCTTTCAATAATTTTGATTGTGCTTGTAGTGTTTGAAATTGTTAATTTTATTCTTAGTGAAATCACCGACACAAAGGCTTACAAAGATGCGATTGCGGTAAGTGAAGAAATTTGGCTGACAATCGAAAATAAACTTGATAATGGTGAAAAACTTACTGATGAAGATTATGAACTCATTCTTTCCCAAACGGGTTTGGGAAAATCTGCAGTTGAATATTTGATAAAAAATGATAATGTGCAGATGATTGAAGAATACCGTCAGTATTATCTGCAAGATAAGAATTATTCCTGTGTACGTGAGGGCGTTTTCGCCTGTCACGAGTTCATAACAAGTGAAGACGGTGAGGCGCTTGAGAATCCGGGTATTGCAAATTTAGAAAACGGTGATATAATAATCACGTTGAGTATTCATTCTTTAGGTTGGCGACATGGCCACGCAGCAATCGTAACAGATGCGGAAAACGGTATCACAGCAGAAGCGGTAATGATTGGCGAAAAGTCCGACTTCGGCAGGATTGATGAGTGGGAGGAGTTTCCTCTTGTAGCGGTCTTAAGACTTAAAGGTATTGATGAAAATACGCAGAATGAGATAGCACGTTTTTCAAGCGAAAAACTGATTGGTGTAAATTATGCACTTTCTGCAGGGCTATTCGGTGGCGGTGATTTTGAAGATGCACCGTTTACGACACATTGCGCACATTTTGTGTGGTATGCTTATAAGCATATGGGCATTGACCTTGACTCAAATGGTGGTGTGGTTGTTACGCCGAAAGATATTCTGCACTGCGACCAACTTGAAATTGTTCAGATTTACGGAAATATTATGGATTTATAAAGGAGTCTGTTATGAAAAAAATAATTGCAGCATTACTCGTTCTTGTTTTAGCAATCGTTTTTGTGGCTTGTGGTAACGAAGCAGTTTATGAGCAAGTGGGCGATATTCAGGACATTACTGAAAAAACAACTGAAACCACCACGGAAGAAGATGTGACAGAAGAGTTTTTTGAAGAAGAGAGCTCCACAGAAGAATCCACTTCAGATACTACAACTTCAACCACAAAGAAAAATACAAATAATTCGAGCAATTCAAACACTCGCCCTTCAAAAACAACTACAACCACCACAACAACTACTACCACTACCACTACTACTGAGCCACAGTCTGAAACTCCCAGTATTGTGCCGGAAGAATCAACTACTGAGGCAAGTTCAATTGTTGACTCTGATATGTCAAGACCATCATAAAATAAATGACAATAAAAATGACCTATGGAAAAATCCATAGGTCATAATTTTTATATTGAGATTATTCTTCGTCAACCTTTGCTTCTGCAATAACCTTTTCAACAATGTTTTGAGGAGCTTGTTCATAACGAGTGAACTCAAATGAGAATGAGCCACGACCTGCTGTTACTGAACGAAGAACTGTTGTGAAGTCGCCCATTTCAGCCATTGGAACTTCAGCAGTGATTTCCTGCATTTTTGGTTCATCTGCAGGACCCATACCAAGAACACGGCCACGACGTTTTGTAATGTCACCCATAATATCACCAAGATTATCATCGGGCATACGAGCAACGAGAGTACCAACGGGCTCAAGAATTGTTGGGTCTGCCTTTGGAATACCTGCTTTATATGCAAGAGAAGCAGCCATCTTGAATGCCATTTCTGATGAGTCAACGGGGTGGTAAGAGCCATCATAAAGAGTAGCCTTAACGCCTACCATTGGGTAACCTGCGAGAACACCTTTGAGAACGCAATCACGAAGACCTTTTTCAACTGCAGGGAAGAAATTCTTCGGAACTGCGCCGCCGAATACTTCTTCTGCGAATACAAGGTCATCACTGTCACAAGGCTCAAAGCGGATATGTACGTCACCGAACTGACCATGACCGCCCGATTGCTTCTTGTGTTTACCCTGCGCCTCAGCAGATTTGCGGATTGTTTCTCTGTAAGCAACCTTAGGAACACTCAAATCAACTTCAACACCGAACTTATTCTTAAGCTTTGAAACAACAACGTCAAGATGCTGTTCGCCAAGACCTGAAAGAACCTGTTCCTTTGTTTCTTTGTTGATTGCGAATGTGATTGTTGGGTCTTCTTCCATAAGTCTGAAAAGTCCCTGTGCAACTTTTTCTTCTTCGCCCTTTTTACGAACCTTAACTGCCATTGAAAGACAAGGCTTAGGAGCATCAACACCGTCAAGAATTACAATATTCTTTGCGTCACAGAGTGTGTCACCTGTCTTAACACCGGCAAGTTTTGTTACAACACCAATATCACCGGCGATAATTTCTTTCGCATCTTCTTGCTTACCGCCCTTAACAGTAACGATTTTACCCATTTTTTCTGTTTCGCCTGTGCGAACATTATAAGCCTGAGTGTCAGGAGTGAGTTTGCCTGAAACTACCTTAAAGAATGACATCTTACCAACAAATGGGTCAGCAACAGTCTTGAAGCAAACTGCTGCAAGAGGTCCGTTAATGTCACAAGGAAGAATAACGTCTTCGCCTGCTTCGTTCTTTGCAGTTTCGCCTGCGTAACCATAAGCACCGGGAACTGACCAAGCAAGGTTGTAAAGAAGCTGGTCAACACCTGCGCCTGTAAGACCTGCAACTGCATATACGGGGTAGATTGAGCCGTCGAAAATACCTGTGCAAAGACCTTTAAGAATTTCGTCAGGAGTAAATGCTTCACCCTCGAAGAATTTTTCCATAAGCTCGTCGTCAGTTGTAGCAACTGCTTCCATAAATGCAGAAGTCATTTCTTCGATTACTGGGTCATTGGGCATTGGAACTTTAGTTGCCTTGCCGTCTGCGTCATATTCATAAGCCATACCTGTCATAAGGTTAACATATGACTTTGTGATATTACCTTCCATATAAGGAATGATTGTGGGGCAAAGCTTATTGCCGTAAACTTCTTTGAGTGCTTCAAAAGTCTTGTAGAAGCTTCTGTGGTCAGAGTCGGTCTTTGTAATAGCAAAGAATTTTGCAAGACCACGTTTTTCAGCAGCCTTAAATGCTTTTTCAGTACCAACGTCAACGCCTGAGCCGGCACTTGTAACTATAAGAACTGCTTCGGCTGCACGAACTGCTTCTGCACTACCGTTTTCAAAGTCGAAAAGACCGGGAGCATCAATAATATTTAACTTTGTGTTATCCCATTCAATAGCAGCCATTGCTGATGAAACTGATGACTTTCTTCTCTTTTCTTCTGCGTCAAAGTCGAGAACTGTATTGCCGTCTGCAACCTTACCAAGTCTGTCAGTAGCACCTGCTAAATAAAGCATTGCTTCACAAAGAGTAGTTTTTCCTTTTCCGCCGTGACCGAGCACAGCAATATTTCTGATGTTATTTGAGGTATAAGCTTTCATAAAGCGTCCCTCCCTTTCCTAAGATACCTATTTATGTGAAAAATATATAGAATTTTTCAGCACGTTAAAGGAATTATAGCATAATTGACTAAACAATGCAACTATGTTTTCATAAGTTTTTAAAGATATTTTTTAGTCGAATTGTTGCAATAAATTTGAATATGTCGGGGTAAATATTATCTACAAGTAATGTCATTCTGAGGAACGCAGTGACGAAGAATCTCAACCAAACAGAGATTCTTCGCTTCGCTCAGAATGACACAAAGAAACCTACAACCCCCAATTTGACTACCATTACATTTATATTTGCTAAAATTTCTATAAGACCTTTTTCTATTGATTTTTCTAATAAGTGAATGTATAATGAATTTGTATGCAACAAAAAGGAGAAGAATTTTATGTTCCCACCAATTATTGAATTTTTAAAAGACAAAACTGTGTTGATTTTAGGCTTCGGTCGTGAGGGTAAATCCACATACAATTATATAAGGAAATATCTGCCTGAAAAAGTTCTTGGAATTGGTGACGGCAGAGCGCAGAAAATAGATGATAATTATGTTGAATATTACTGCGGTGAAGATTATCTTTCACATATCGGTAAATTTGATGTGGTAATGAAAAGTCCGGGAATTTCATTTGTGAATGTGGATATTCCCGAAGGCACTTACGTAACTTGCCAGACAGATTTGTTCATAAAATACGCACCCTGTAAAAAAATCGGTGTAACGGGCTCAAAGGGTAAAACCACAACCTCGACACTTACTTATAAAATGCTTTGTGCAGGTGGGGTTGACTGTGAGCTTATGGGTAATATGGGACTTCCAGTGCTTGATTACATTGAAGAAATGACCGAGAATAAAATTGCGGTTATTGAAATGTCATCACATCAGCTTGAATTTACCCGTAGTTCACCTGATGTTTCAATTCTCACAAATATATATGAAGAACACCTTGAACATTATAAGGGCGGAATGACGGGGTATGTTAATGCAAAACTCAACATTGTGCGTCATCAGAATGAAAATAATACCTTTATATATAATGGTACACAAGGGCTCAAGCCATATCTTGATTTGAACAGTGTAAAATCAAAGGCAATTGCCATAAATAAAGATGATGAATTACCTTTTGAGATTGGTAACATTCATCTTGCGGGCGAACATAACCGTCATGATGTGCTTTATGCATTTACTGCTGCTTCTGAATTTGGTGTAACAGCAGAAAGTGCAAAAAAGGCAATTGATGATTTTGAAGGCATTGAGCACAGAATGGAAAATGTGGGCACATATAAAGGCGTGACCTTCTATAATGATTGTATTGCAACAATCCCTCACGCAGTTATGTGTGCAGTGAATGCAATTAAGGCAAATACGCTTATAATCGGCGGTAAGGACAGAGGCATTGACTATACAGATTTTGCCGTTGACCTTGAAAACAGCGATTTGAGTGTGATTATCGGCACAAAGACCACGGGTCACAAAATTATTGATATGATGATTGCTAACGGTACAAAAAAATTACTCATCAAAGCCGAAAATCTTGAACAAGCAGTAAAATCGGCATATGAGAACACAAAAGGAATTTGTATTTTGTCACCCGCAGCATCAAGCTATAATGAATATAAAAACTTTGAAGAAAAGGGTAGGCATTATAAAGAACTCATAAAGAAATACGGTGAATAAAATGGATTTGACTGAAAAACAGATTAGTTATGAATATAAATTTCAGGGTAAAATTGTTAATCTTCGTGTTGATGATGCGCTTTTGCCCAACGGAACAGTGGCAAAACGAGAAATTGTTGAACATAATGGCGGTGTCTGTGTAGCACCTCTTGATGCGGATTATAATTTGTATTTCGTAAAGCAGTTTCGTTATCCGTATATGGAAATTGTGACCGAACTACCCGCAGGCAAACTTGAAAAGGGTGAAGACCCCTTTGAAGCAGGTAAGCGTGAACTTAAAGAAGAAACTGGTGCAGTTGCAAATAAATATATCAGTTTGGGCAAACTTTACCCAACCCCCGGTTATTGCGGTGAGATTATTCATATGTATCTTGCAACGGAATTGGAATTCGGTGAACAGAGTCCCGACGAAGACGAATTTTTAGAGGTTTATAAAATTCCACTCGAAAAAGCGGTCGCAATGGTAATGAATGGCGAATTGCCCGACAGTAAAACACAAACAATGATATTAAAAATAAATCAGCTTAAAAGTGAGGGCAAAATATGAAATTAGTTCTCGCATCAAAATCACCGAGAAGAAGTGAAATCTTAAAAAATGCAGGTATTGACTTTGTTGTTCGCACAGCAGATGCTGACGAAACCATTCCCGACGGTACAAAACCCGAAGATGCAGTTGTTTTTCTTGCGGCAAGAAAGGCTATGGCGGTAAGCCGTGAAAAAGATGAAACCGTGCTCGGTGCGGATACAATCGTTGTGCTTGACGATAAAATCTTGGGCAAACCGAAAGATAAAGAAGATGCATTTAATATGATTAAAAGTCTTTCGGGCAGAGTTCATTCAGTTTTTACGGGTGTCTGTGCAATTGGCGACGGTTTTTCAATGACATTCTCAGAAAAAACAAAGGTTGAATTTTATAATCTCACCGATGAAGAAATAAATACCTATGTAAATACAGATGAACCATATGACAAGGCGGGTGCTTATGGTATTCAAGGTCTTGCATCAAAGTTCATAAGTGGCATTCAAGGTGATTATTTTAACGTGGTGGGACTGCCAATGAGTGCAATTTATCAAAAGATTTTAAAAAACAGATAAATTTTCATTGACATTTTGATTGTTTTGGTGTAAATTAAATGTGTGTATGTAACATAAAACATTGAAAGGGGAACCTAAAATGGCAAAAAAGGTTTTAACACCCGAAGAAGTTAAAGCTAAGATGGAGAAAAAATCCGCAAAAAGAAAGCTCTTCTTTGGAACATTTACAAAGGCATTAGCATTTTTCCTTGCAGTCGCAATGGCTTATTCACTTGCAACAATCGCATTTACTCCTGTAACTGCTCCTGCAGGTACAGTTCAGAATGGTGGTCAGCAGACAAGTGGCGAACCTGTTGACGACGGTGGAGATGATTTCGGAGATACCTTCGGTGGCAGCGATTCATCAACACCATCAGGAGATAGCAGCACACCTTCAGGTGATAGTAGCACACCTTCAGGCGATAGCTCGACTCCTTCTGGTGACTCAAGCAAACCATCTGGTGATTCAAGCAAGCCTGTAAGCGATGTAAAGAAAACAGTTGCAGAAGCAATGAATGCAGCAACAGCAAAAGCTGCAAAAGGTAGCTATGAGATGGAAAGAGTTTGCAATTACCAGGAGGGCAAGGGCATTAAGGTAACAATGTTTGGTGGAGATGCAACAAGCGTACTTAATACTGCAATTACAGCTGTTGATAAGAATGCATCTCTCGACTCAGTTGTAGGTGGTTTCCTTGGCATTGGTACAAAGAAAATCAAGGTAACAAATGGTGTAGGTCAGAGATATGGTAGCGATGGTACTATGGCAGACCTTACAAACGAAGAAAAAGATTATATGCTTAAGGCAATGAATCTTTCAGCAAGCGATATTTCAAATGCGAAGATTGAAGGTAATGTGTATACTTTTGCTCTTGCAAAGATTAAAGACCCTCAGAAAGACGGCAACAATGCAATGCATAAGGCAACAAATGACTTCATTACCGAAACACAGGTGCAAACAGCAATTGGTAGTTTGACAGATGCAATTAAGGTTGAGTCAGCAAATGTTTCATACAATAGCATTTTATTTGTAGCTACAATTGAAAACGGAAATCTTAAAAATCTTAAAATGAGTTATAAGGCAGATGCTGTAATGAAGCTTAAAGTTGGTGTAGCTATTGACGGTTCAGGTTCAATGGAAGTAAACACAACTTATACATTCTAATTGTTTTTTTCGTAACGTGAAAGGAGAATAAATTATGGCAAAGAAAACTTTAACTCCCGAACAGGCTGAAATCAAAGCCCTCAAAAAGGCTAAGAAGTCTGAAAATTGGACAAAATTCTGGGCAATCCTTCTTGCTGCAGTTCTTACATTCGGTGTTGTATTTTTAGGTAAAACACAGGCTGACAATGCTATCGCAAAGGCAGACGCATCTACAAACAGTGAAGCTAATGTTGATAATGATGTTGACAGCAGCGAAGATGAAGGCGATTTGCTCGGCGGTAACGATTCATCAAACAATGATGTATCAGACAACACATCAAACAATGATGCAACAAATAACAATGCTAACAATAACACATCAAATAATGATGCATCAAACAACAACGCAAACAACAATAACACAAACAATAACAACAATGCAAACAATAATCAGCAGCAGTCAAATCAGCCATCAAAAGCTGACGTAGCAAAGGCTCTCAACGATGCTACAGCAAAAGCTGCAAAAGCTTCATATAAGTGGGACAGAACAGCTAAGTTCACAAAGAACATTGACGTTGGTGGTCTTACAAGCATTCTTGATGGTATCATCAAGGCTGTTGACGAAAATGCAAGTTTGAACTCAGTTGTTGGTGGTTTCCTTGGAATTAAAGAAAATCCACTCACAGCAGAAGTTGTTAATGGTCAGCTCCCAGAATCAGGTATGGAAGAAAAATATCTTCTTAAGGCTATGACACTTACAGAGGGTGATATTCAGTCATATAGGGTTGATGGTAACAAGTATCAGGTTCAGATTAAGAACTGCACAAACCCAGATGAAAACAGTGCACTTGCACACGCAACAAATGACTATATCACATTTGCACAGGTTAACGAAAGCATTGCAGGTGCAGTAGGTGATAAGGTTAAGGTTCTTGAAGATGGTTCACAGGCAAACTATAAGAAGATTCTCTTCACAGCAATTATTGAAGACGGCAAGCTTACAAGCCTTGAATATTCTTATACATTTGAAGCAAATATCCAGATTAAAGCTGGTATCACAGCTAATGGTACTGGTGCTGCTGCAATGAATGCTAAGTATTCAGAATTCAAATATTAATTTGAATAGTTTTAAAATCTAACGGCGGAACGAAAGTTCCGCCGTTTTTTGTTAAAGTCATTTTCACCAAACAAACCCGTAATATTTCGGCAATATGTATCATTGTCAAAAAAATTACATTGGTGTATAATGTTTTGTATATAACTGCATTTGGTGCGGAGGTAAAAATATGAAAGTTTTTGAAATTAAAGAAATTCTCAATGCAACAGTTATCTGCGGTGAAGAATTTTTAGACAAAGAGGTTTTTACTGCTTGTGGTAGCGATATGATGAGCGATGTTCTCGCATATGTAAAAGAACAGGCAGTGCTTTTGTCAGGTCTTGTAAATCCACAGGTTGTAAGAACTGCGGAAATGATGGATATGCAATGTATCGTATTTGTACGTGGCAAAAATCCTGATGAGAGTATTATTAACCTTGCTCGTGACCGTGATATTGTACTTTTATCAACTGACGAAGGAATGTTTTCTGCTTGTGGTAAACTTTACGAAAATGGTCTTCGTGGGGGCGCAGCAGTATGAGTAGCTTAAAACTTAATTTTACTGTTCCCGGTGATGATTTCACCCGTGCGGGTGAAGCTTCGGGGGCGGTTAAAAAGACTCTAAAGGATTTAGGATTTGCACCCGAGATTGTGAGAAAGGTTGTAATTGCACTTTATGAGGCAGAAATCAATCTTGTAATTCACGCAGGCGGTGGTGAAATTGAGGTTGAAATTTCACCCGAATGCATAAATATGGTACTGACCGACCAAGGCCCCGGTATTCCCGACGTTGACCTTGCAATGAAAGAGGGATATTCAACCGCACCCGACAATGTGCGTTCATTGGGATTCGGTGCAGGTATGGGACTTCCGAACATAAAAAAATACACCGACGAAATGAAAATTGATTCAACAGTTGGTGTTGGTACAACTATGTACCTGAAAGTATTTACTAATTGAGTGATAAATTATGAACGAAACTTATTTCCATTCCGTGCGACTTGATGCTGAAAAATGCAGGGGCTGTGTAAGCTGTCTTAAGAGATGCCCCACAAATGCAATCAGAGTACGTAACGGAAAAGCATACATAATTTCAGAAAAGTGTGTTGACTGTGGCGAATGTATAAGAATTTGCCCATATCACGCAAAATATGCTGAAAAATATTCTCTTAATGAAATTCTTGAATATAAACACAGAATTGCACTGCCCGCACCAACCCTTTACGGTCAGTTCAATAATCTTGATGACCCCGACTATGTGTTGACGGGTCTTAAAAGAATGGGCTTTGATGATGTGTTTGAGGTTTCAAAAGGCGCAGAATTAGTGAGCGAGGCTACTCGTTTGATTCTTTCAATGAAAGATACACCCAAGCCCTTGATTTCTTCTGCTTGTCCCGCAGTTGTAAGACTTATAAGAGTGCGATTTCCCAACCTTATTCACAATGTGCTTGATTTGAATGCCCCAATGGAAGAAGCGGCACGTCTTGCACGTATTAAGGCACGTGAAGAAACAGGACTTTCTGACGAAGAAATTGGTGTGTTTTTCATTACACCCTGTACCGCAAAAATTTCGTCGATTAAGCAGCCTATTTGCAATGGTAAGTCAAATATTAACGGTGTTCTTGCAATTAAAGATATTTACCCCGTACTTGTTCAACAGATGGATAAAATTATTGAACTTGAAGATTTGAGCGACTCGGGAATTATCGGTGTTGGCTGGGCATCCTCGGGTGGCGAATCTGCCGCAATACTCAGAGAACGTTATCTTGCCGCAGACGGTATTGAAAATGTAATTAAGGTGCTTGAAGAATTAGAGGACGAAAAGCTCAATGACCTTGACTTTATTGAACTTAATGCTTGTTCGGGCGGTTGCGTTGGCGGTCCGTTGACCGTTGAAAATCCATTTGTAGCAAAGGCAAGACTTCACAGGCTTCGCAAGTATATGCCTGTTTCTTGTAACCATCTTGAATATGACAGTATTCCCCGGGAAATGTATTGGCAAAAACCACTTGAGGCATCTCCTTGGAAATTGGCAGATAATGTTTTTGAAGCAATGCAGAAAATGAGCGAAATCAAAGAAATTGAAGAATCGTTGCCCGGTCTTGATTGTGGAATGTGCGGTTCACCATCATGTCACTGCTTTGCAGAAGATGTGGTAATTGGTAAAGCAGATGTTAGTGACTGTATTTTTGCTCTTAAAAATGAAGAAGGTGCAGAGCGATTTATCCCTAAACCATTCCGCACAGAAAATAATGAGGAATAATAATGAAAATAAGTGAAATCTGTGAAAAATTACAACTTAAAATTCTTGTTGAAGGTGACAGCGACCGCATAGTAACCGGCGGTTATTGTGGCGACCTTTTAAGCTGGGTTATGGGCAGAGCACAGAGTGGTGATTGCTGGTTTACCGTAATGGGTAACATAAATGCAATCGCAGTTTCTGTTCTTGCTGATTGTGCCTGCATTGTGCTTTGCGAAAATGCTACACTGGATGATGATGCCAAAATGCGTGCAGAAATGCAGGGTGTAACTGTTCTTGCAACGGAAGAAAACTCATATAAAATGGCACAAAAACTTGGTGAAATCTTATGAATTTAAAGTATGATTTTCATCTGCATTCGTGCTTGTCCCCCTGCGGTGATAATGATATGACACCTTACAATCTTGTCAATATGGCAAAGCTTATGGGTTATGATATTATCGCTCTCACAGACCACAACTCCTGCCTTAATTGCCCCGCCGCAATAAAAGCGGGTGAACAGGCGGGTATTACTGTTGTGCCCGGAATGGAACTTTGCACATCAGAAGAAATTCATACGGTATGTCTTTTTCCGACACTTCAAAAAGCATTGGATTTTTCAGAATATGTGAAATCCACAATGCCACCAATAAAAAATAAACCCGAAATATTCGGGCAACAAATAATAATGGATAATCTTGATAATGTTTTGGGCGAAGAAGAAATTTTGCTTACAACAGCATCGGGAATAAGCATTGACGATGTGGTGCGGGAGGTTGCGAAATTTGACGGTGCAGTTTTCCCTGCCCACCTTGACCGTGCTTCATATTCGGTGTTATCGGTTTTAGGCTTTATGTACCCTGAAATGAATTTTACAGCAGCAGAATTTACACATAAAGCATATATTCCACAATACGAAGAAAAACACGGGATTTTAAAAGAAATGAAGCATCTTCGCAATTCAGATGCCCATTATCTTGAAAATATGGTTGAGGCGAGTTGCGAAATTGATTTGCCTGAATGTAGTGCACAGGCAGTTGTAGATTATATATTAAAAAAGGGATGCTAACAGCATCCCTTAACTTTTGTTATTATCCAATTTTTTCACAAACTGAAACTGCATACTCGCCCACAAAATCGGTTTTGAATTCATAGTTTTCAAGTGAATAAATATCAAAACCCTTTACAACTTCACCGATACCCGTGCCCAGAATTTTGCTGTATGCCTCTTTGCGTGTCCAAATTTCATAAAAAACCTCGGCGGTGGGGTTTGAATTAAATTTTTCTAATTCTTTACCGTGAAAAAATCTTTTTGCGACTTTATTGAAATCCCTTTCAGTCATTTTTTCAATGTCAATGCCCACAGGGTGAAAATCATTTTTGCAAACGGCAACGTGGTCACCGCTGTGAGAAATACTTACATAAGAATTTTTTGCTACGGGTTTTCCGTTTGATTCATATGTTAAATCCTCAACACCCATACAATGAAGCGCTGCGGCTGCGGCTATACTTTCAGGCTTTTTGCAGTGGTCTGCTATTGTGCCGTCAAATTCCCATTTTGTCAAATCATTTCTTTCTGCTAAATCGAAAACATAAATCAAAGACATAATATCACCGCAGAGATTTTAACATATTATGCTTTGATTATCAACAAAAAATCAGAATTCAATTCGTTTATCAAGATAATCGGTGGGGGATACGGTTATTCCATCCTTATGCATTTCAAGGTGCAAATGAACTCCGTCGGCACTTTCAATGGGTATTTCTCCTAACAATCCAATTTTTTGATTGGTTTTAACCTTGTCACCCGGTTGCACGGTTGAGCCCCTTTCAAGCCCTGAATAATCTGCAGTTATTCCGTTGCCGTGGTCAATTGTCACAACAGCACCCCAAAGCTCATCGTTGCGTACAGCCGTGACCTGACCGTCGCATATGGCGTTGACCTGGTCGCCTTTTGTACCCGCTATGTCAATTCCGTTATGAGTTCGCCAATCGTCAGTAGTTTTGTTTTTTACAATTTCGCCACCTGAATAAGCCTTTGAAATTTTGTTATTTAAAGGGTATGCAAAATAAATGCTCACCACTTCTTTTGTGGTAGTTTCGGTGTTATATCGCTCGTCGGGAATATCTGTTACGGGGGTGTTTACGGGGGTTTCTTTTGTAGTGGATTCGGTGGTGCTCACGGCGGTAGTATCGTCGGGCAAAACATTGGTATTGTCTTTATTTGCAATCCAAAAAGACAAAAGGGTCGCTGCACAGATTGCAAGTGCTGCCACAGAATAAATTGTTTTTTTTATTTTTTCTTCATTTCTGATTTTTTTCAAATAAATCACCTCTGTTGATATTTTTGACAGAGGTGTAAAATTTATACAACTGATTATAAAATCGCAATAGTGGGTTAAAAGAAAAAACGGACGGTTGCGGAGCCGTCCGTTTTTCCGGGCTTTCGCCCTTTGGGGTTGTTTGAGGATGGGGTATGGTACTCATTGCTGAGTACAGTTAAATAATATACTATAAATATTAAAAAACAATGAATATATCTTTAAAAAACTGAAAAAGAAATATTTTTCAATAAAATTTTATAAAAATAGCGAACAAATGTTTACTTTTTGAAAATTATATGTTAGAATATAGAAAAAAGTATGCAATTTTCTATTGAATTTTTATTTGAGGTGGATTTTATGAGACCTATCAATGATACACAACAAAAAATTTATGAATTTCTTTGTGAACGTTCTCAATGCGGTGTTCCTCCGTCAGTGCGTGAAATTGGCTCGGCAGTTGGGCTTAAATCAACGTCGTCAGTTCAAGCCAATCTTGATGCACTTGAAGAAGCGGGTTATATTGAACGTGACCCACTCTTAAAACGTTCAATTCGTGTGCTTGGTCAAGCAGAGAATGTGACAAGTGTGCCCCTTTTGGGTACTGTTACTGCGGGTATGCCAATTCTTGCAGTTGAGCAGATTGAGGGTTATATTCCTTACAATGGCAGAATTTCACGAGATAAATCACTTTTTGCTCTTAAAGTTCGTGGTGAGAGTATGCTTTGGGCGGGTATTCTTGACGGTGATATTGTAATTTGTGAGAAAACACCATATGCTACTAACGGTGAGATTGTTGTTGCTATGATTGAAGACGAGGCAACAGTAAAACGTTTTTATAAAGAGAACGGCCATTTCAGATTGCAACCTGAAAATGATGCTTATGAACCGATTATCACAAACGAGGTAATCATTCTTGGTAAAGTAGTTGCACTTTACAGATATTATTAATAACGTCGGCGGGACTTGTTCCCGCCATTTTTATTTGCCATATAATTCATTTGACATTTAACAAAAAACATAATATACTAAAACTAAAATAGGTAAGTTTCGATTTTTTGAATGGAGATACAGAATGAATATAAAATTTTCTGCACCCTGTCTTTTAGGTCTTGAGGGGCTTGTGGCACAAGAATTGCGTGATATGGACGCACTTAATGTTGAGGCGAAAAACGGCAGAGTTGATTTTGAGGGTGATGAGAGTATTCTCGCCCGTGCAAATATCTGCTCACGATACAGTGAAAGAATTTTAATAAGAATGGGTGAATTTAAAGCAGTTACCTTTGAACAGCTCTTTCAGGGTGTGAAAAATATTCCTTGGGAAGAATGGGTCGGAAAATACGATGCATTTCCTGTAAAGGGTTATTCACTCAATTCACAGCTTCATTCGGTGAGTGACTGTCAGGCAATCATCAAAAAGGCGATGGTTGAAAGACTTAAATCAAAATATGGTGTTTCTTGGTTTGAAGAATCGGGTGCAATGCATCAAATTCAGTTTTCAATTATGAAAGACATTGTAACAGTGTTTATTGATTCTTCGGGTGTGGGACTTCACAAAAGAGGCTACCGCCCCGTTGCAAACTCCGCACCAATCAAAGAAACACTTGCGGCGGCAATGGCTGACTTAGCCCGTCTTCGTCATTATCATACTCTTTATGACGTTTGCTGTGGCTCGGGTACAATTCTAATTGAGGGTGCAATGAAAGCGATGAATATTGCACCGGGAATTCGCCGTTCATTTATTTCAGAAAGATTTGAGAATATTGACTCAACTGTGTGGCAGCAGGAACGTGCAAGGGCTGCGGATTTAGTTGTTAAGGATGCAGACTTTATGGCATACGGCTCTGACATTGATTTTCACGCACTTGAAATTGCCCGTGAAAATGCACGTCGTGCAGGTGTGGGAATGAAAATTGACCTTTCTAAAAAGGATTTGAAAGATTTCAAACCCAAATCTGAAAGAGGTACTGTAATTTGCAATCCACCCTATGGCGAGAGAATGCTCGACATTAAAACCGCAGAGGATATTTACAGAACAATGGGCAATATTTTTAAGCAAGAACGAGGCTGGGCTTATTATATTATCAGTCCTGACGAGAATTTTGAGAAATGCTTCGGCAGAAAAGCAGATAAGAGAAGAAAGTTGTATAACGGTATGATTAAATGCCAGTTATATATGTATTACAAATAGCAGGTGACTATATGAAGCACGTTTTTATTGTTAATCCTGTTGCAGGAAAAGGCAAAATTGCGAATGAGTTTATCCCTACAATTGAAGAATACATAAAAAAGAGCAATCTTGATGCAGAAATTTACGTTACAAAAGAGAGCCGTGACGGAATGAGATATGTTGAGGAACTTGCAAAGACGGGTGAAGAAATTCGTTTTTATTCCTGTGGTGGTGACGGCACACTTTATGAGGTCGTTAATGGTTGTTATAAATACCCCAATTGTCAGGTTGCAAATATTCCCTTGGGCTCGGGTAATGATTTTTGCCGTCTTTTTGGGAAAAATAAAAATATTGATGACCACGTTAATGGTGTACCAATGAAGTTTGACCTTATTGAAACTGACGGAGCGGTAGCAATCAATGAATGTGCAATGGGTCTTGATTCTGAAATCTGTGCAAAGCAGGGCGACTTTAAAAAGCTTCCCGGTGTAAATGGCGAAATGGCTTATACGGTTGCGGCAATTTATTGTCTTATGGGAAAATATAAAAATCGATTTAAGATTACTCTTGATGATAATGAGGTTTTTGAAGACGATTATCTATTTTGCTATATCGGTAATTCACGTTGGTATGGTGGCGGATATATGGCAGCACCGAGTGCAATGCCAAACGACGGTTTTTTAGATGTTGTTATGGTGCGTAGTGACCGTGGCAGATTAAAGCTTTTACCACTCATTCCCGGATATAAAAAGGGCGAACACGTGAATTGGGATATTACAACCCATCGTCATGCGAAAAAGGTGAAGATTGAAAGTGCCGGTATTTCAGCGGTGAATGTAGATGGCGAATGGGCTTATGTAACTGAAAGAGAATTTAAAATTTTAGAGGGTGCAATCACATTTGTTGTGCCTTGCGGTTCAAAATTTTTAGATATGTAAACATAGTATGCGGGAGCTTTGCTCCCGCTGTATTTTGTAATATTTTGCCTTGACAAAGTGCTAAAACCCTTGTATAATAACTTTTGCATTTTAATATGCTGCTATGGCTCAGGCGGTAGAGCACGTCCTTGGTAAGGACGAGGTCACCAGTTCGAATCTGGTTAGCAGCTCCAAAGCCCCAAGGACGATAAGTTCTTGGGGCTTACTTCTTACCTATTACCTCTTCACTCTTACCTCAAAAAAGTCCTTGGGACTTTGGGAAGTAATAAGTAATAGTGAATAGTGAAGAAGTATTGCGGCTTCGCCGCTTTTATGCTATACTACACATAGGCGGTGATGAGATGCTTAAGTTATCCGAATCAAATGGTGACTTGATATTAAAACGCAATACTTATTTTTTGGGTGGAATTTTAATAGCCGGGATTATGGCTCTTGGAGGTTTGTTTGTAATTTTTGCGAGTTTGCCTTTCGATGAAGGCTATGCTTTTGCAGAGATTTTCGGTTTAATTTTTGTTTGTCTCTGGGAAGTTGGTGTCATATATGGAGTCGTCTATTTTATGAGGGAATATAGTAAATATATTGTAATTTCAAAAGAGGGTATAAGTTGCCATACTTGTTTTAAAAAAGAATTTATTAAGTGGTCTAACATAAAAGATTGGGGATTGTCCTATTGCGGACAAACTCGATTTGAGGGTAATACGTATTACTTGTATTTCTCTGAGCACGAGTGTCCTGTAAAAAATGAGTGCAGGAAAAAATTTAAAGGCAGAATGATTAAAACTTTTGTTATAGGTGAGGATTATTATCTTGTAGTAGACAATGTGATTCCTTTTTGTGAAGAAAAAACCGCTGTAATGCCTTTTATAGGTAAGGACAAATTTCATATTATTTAAAAACAAAGAAAATTAGGGGTTTCTCACCAGTTCTTTTTCGGACACGAATGACAAAAAAAGAGAAGCTTGAAGAAGCTTCTCTTTTTTTATCCAATCCGAAGGATTGGTATGTAATCGCCGCAAGGCGTATGTAATCACGCGAAGCGTGTATGGCATCACCGCAGGTGTATTTCCCTTCGGATTGATTACATACCGAAATAAATTTCGGATTACATACATTTTCTTACGAAAACGATTACATTCCGTCTTCGACGGATTACATACACCGCTCCGCATTGATTTATTCCCGTCTTTATGCTATACTGATCTAAAGTAATTACGATTGCGGTTTGAAATTTTTTGTCTTAATATCGAAAGAGGTTATTCTATGATAATTGATACAAGTATTCTCAATACAAAATATTATCATTCAATCAGGGGTGCTATAGATTTTGGTGATCGAATTAAAGATTCTCAAGAATTTCTCAGCGAGTATTTTGTTGAGCAATTTACAAAACAAATAAGTCCTAAATTTGCTGAAATTCTTGGAGTTAATATTACGAGACTTAAAAGAAGAAATGCGGCGTTTCTGTCAAATCAATATTTAGGAAATTCAAATATAATTTTTTATAATGGGGTTTGGTACATTAAAACACATATTTTACTAAGTAATTACGGTGCATATTTTTGGTGTGTTTGCGGTTCTCAAGAAGAGTTTAATCCTTGGAATGTAGATCGGAATATTTCCTTGGATTTTAAAATCGTTTTTAATGTTCCTAAAGAGGTAAGAATGAAGAGTCTAGAACATTTACTTGAAAGAGCAAGAAAAGAAACGGATTTGAAGAGATTAGAAGAAATTGAAAAGGCATATAATAGCTTATTGAATGTTACTGTGCATGATGAATGGATTGGCAGGTGTAAAGAAATTTTAGGTATTAATAACTAAAATTATAATTTATTTATGAAACAACATAGGGTTTAATTAAAGAAAATCAGGTTTTCAGACCGGTTCCATTTTGAGTGTCGGTCCCAAAAAAAGAGAAGCTTGAAGAAGCTTCTCTTTTTTTATCCAATCCGAAGGATTGGTATGTAATCGCCGCAAGGCGTATGTAATCACGCGAAGCGTGTA
>JAZNZJ010000051.1:0-12184 GCA_045594885.1 Candidatus Fimenecus sp.
ATAACCGATGTTTTCACCAAAGAAGAATATCGTGGCAGAGGGTACGGAAAGGCTTTAGTTGAAAAATTACTAAACTGCTCAACTAAAGAAAAAGTATATCTCACATCAAAAGAACATAATGTGAAATTTTATGAAAAACTCGGCTTTGAAGTCGTGAAAGAAATATATACTTACAAAAAGGATTTTTAAAATGTTTTTTGAAATTAGTGAAAGAATTAAAAATTTATCTTCAATGGCTCTTGAAAAGGCAAAACCGGTTTTTAAGGGAATTGATGAAATAACAGAATACAATCAGCATAAGGTTTTGTCTGCGTTTATCCGTAATCGTGTTGATGAAACAGATTTTAATACTACTACGGGCTACGGTTACAGCGATAAGGGTAGAGAGAAACTCGATGTGCTTGTGGCAGATATTTTCGGAACAGAGAGTGCAATAATCCGTGCAGGTGCATTGGCAAGTGGTACTCATACTCTTGCGGTTTGTCTTTATGGAATTCTTCGCCCAAACGACACAATGCTATGTGTTACGGGCACACCATATGATACCCTCCATTCAACAATCGGTCTTAACGGTAAAAATATGGGCGAGGGTACTCTTGCAGATTTTGGTGTAAACTATGCACAGATAGATTTAACAGAAAATGACGAAATAGATTATGATGCAATTGAAGAGTGTGTCAGCGACAAAGCGGTTAGAATGGTTTATATTCAGCGCTCACGTGGTTATTCACTCCGCCACACAATTTCAATAGCAGAAATTGAAAAAGTCTGTGAAATTGTGCACCGAGTAAACAAACGTGCAATTGTAATGGTTGACAATTGCTATGGCGAATTCACAGAAAAACTTGAACCCACAGAAGTGGGTGCAGATTTAATTGCAGGTTCACTCATCAAAAATGCGGGTGGCGGAATTGCACCAAGCGGTGGTTATATTGCAGGTCGCAAGGATTTAGTTGAACTTTGCGGTTATAGACTCACAACTCCCGGTCTGGGAACAGAATTGGGTGCAACACTCGGTCAAAACCGTAGTATTTTTATGGGACTTTTCAACTCGCCACACGTGGTTGGTGAAGCAATGAAAACAGCCGTTTTTGCCGCATCACTCTTTACTGAATTAGGTTTTAAGGTTACTCCCGAGGTAGCTGAAACTCGTCACGATATTATTCAGGCAATTTGTCTTGAGAATTCAGAAAATC
This sequence comes from Candidatus Fimenecus sp., assembly GCA_045594885.1. Classification (GTDB taxonomy): domain Bacteria; phylum Bacillota; class Clostridia; order Oscillospirales; family Acutalibacteraceae; genus Fimenecus. The sequence goes on from JAZNZJ010000051.1 coordinate 1,197, forward strand.
TTATTGCATTCTGTCAAGGATTGCAGAAAGGAGCTCCCGTTGATTCATATGTAACGCCTGAGCCTTGGGATATGCCCGGTTATGACAGTCAGGTTATTATGTCTGCGGGCGCTTTTACATCGGGCTCGTCAATCGAATTGTCGGCGGACGCACCACTACGTGAGCCCTATGCGGTATGGATGCAGGGTGGACTCAATTTTCATAGCGGTAAATTGGGCGTAATGCTCGCCGCAGAAGAAATGCTTAAAAGGGGACTTATCTAATGAAACTTATGCACTTGAAAAGCGGTACTGATGTTCGTGGGGTTGCGGTTGCAACAGAAAAATACCCTGAAATTCAATTGACCGATGAGGTTGTAAAAGTAATCAGTGGTAGTTTTATTGATTTTCTTTGTGAAAAAACAGGTAAACGTGCAGAAAATCTTGTGGTGTCGGTGGGGCACGATTCAAGAATTTCAGCAATGAGAATTAAAGATGCCGTCATCGGTGAACTTTCACAGATGGGTGTAAATGTTCTTTATTGCTCATATTGTTCAACTCCCGCAATGTTTATGACAACGGTTACAAAAAATTGTGACGGTGCAATTCAGATTACTGCAAGTCATCATCCTTTTGACCGTAACGGACTTAAATTCTTTACTCGTGACGGCGGACTTTCAGGGGACGAACTTAAAAGCATTCTTGTAAATGCAGAGAATGAAGATGACAAAAAGAGTGAATTTAAAGGAACAGTTACAGAAATTGACTATATTTCTGAATACTCTGAAATTCTTCGCAATATGATAAAAAAAGGCGTAAATGCAGAAGATTATGACAAGCCTTTGAAAAGTTTTAAAATTGCCGTTGATGCAGGTAATGGTGTTGGTGGATTTTACGCAACTCAAGTGTTAGCACCGCTCGGTGCAGACATTTCAGCAAGTCAGTTTTTAGAGCCCGACGGAATGTTCCCCAACCATATTCCAAATCCTGAAAATAAGGTTGCTATGGAATTTATCCGCAAAGCGACAGTTGAGAACAATTGTGATTTAGGTGTTATTTTTGATACTGACGTTGACCGTGCTTCTTGCGTTGATGAAAAAGGTGACGAAATTAACCGTAATTCAATTGTAGCATTGGCAGCAGTTATTGCTCTTGAAAACAATCAGGGTGGCAGCATTGTTACTGACTCGGTTACAAGTGACGGGCTTCACGAATTTATTGAGGATACTCTCGGCGGTAAGCATATTCGCTTTAAGAGAGGTTATAAAAATGTAATTGATGAGGCAATTCGCCGTACAAATAGCGGTGAAAATACTCCTCTTGCAATTGAAACCTCGGGTCATGCTGCCTTCAAAGAGAATTATTACCTTGATGACGGTGCTTATCTTATTACAAAAATCATCATAAAGGCGGCACAATTACGTCGAGAGGGTAAAAAAATAGGTGATTGCATTAAGTCGCTTAAAAAACCGATTGAAGAAAAAGAACTCCGTTTTAATATCACCGAAGAAAATTTCAGAGAAATCGGTGAAGACTTGATAGAAGAAATTAAAGCAATCGCAGAAAATCGTTATGATATGATTCTTGCCCCTGACAATTACGAGGGTGTAAGAGTTTCGTTTAAGGATGAAAAGAAAAACGGTTGGTTTTTACTTCGTTTGTCAGTGCACGACCCTGTAATGCCTTTTAATACTGAAAGTGATGTTGAGGGCGGATGTAAAGAAATATGTAAAGAGTTTTATGAATTAGTCAAAAATGTAAAGGGAATTGACTTTACACCGCTTAAAGATTTTATAAAATATTAAAATAAGTGTTGACAAATGCTAAAAAAAATTTTAGTATATTTTGTGTATTATCGCTTACGGGAGGTGTTATATGATGTTTGAAAAAATTCGTGAAATCATTTGCGACCGACTTGAATTAGAAGAAGATGTTGTTACAATGGATGCAGTTCTTCTTGAAGATTTGGGCGCAGACAGCATTGACCTTGCTGACCTTGTTATGAGCTTTGAAGACGAATTTGACTTAGAAATTTCTGATGATGACCTTGAAAATATCAAGACAGTCGGAGATATCGTTAAATATATCGAAGAAAACTAATTTAATTTTATTATAATGATTTTAACAGGGGCGAAAATTTTGCGTCCCTGTGATTTTTAGAAAATATGCAGAAAGGATGTTTATGACCATGGCTGAACAAAAGAAAATGGTTGAGGAAATCACCTCAATGGACGTGGACTTTGCCAAATGGTACACCGATGTGGTGAAAAAAGCAGAGCTCGTTGAATATACAAGTGTTAAAGGATGTATGGTAATTCGACCTTATGGTTATGCAATATGGGAGAATATTCAAAAAACTCTTGACACAATGTTCAAAGAAACAGGGCACGAAAATGTTTGTATGCCTATGTTTATTCCCGAGAGTTTGCTCAATAAAGAAAAGGATCACGTTGAAGGCTTTGCCCCCGAGGTTGCTTGGGTAACTCACGGCGGTAGTGAAAAACTTGAGGAGCGTCTTTGTGTTCGACCTACATCAGAAACACTTTTCTGTGAGCATTATGCTAATATAATTCAGTCATACCGTGATTTGCCAAAGCTTTATAATCAATGGGTGTCTGTTGTTCGTTGGGAAAAGACTACAAGACCATTTTTGCGTACCCGTGAATTCTTATGGCAAGAGGGCCACACAATTCACGCAACAGCAGAAGAAGCACAAGAAGAAACAATCAGAATGCTCAATGTTTATGCTGACTTCTGCGAGAATTATCTTGCAATGCCCGTTGTTAAGGGAGTTAAAACGGCAAAAGAACGTTTTGCAGGTGCAGAAGATACATATACTATTGAAGCTCTTATGCACGACGGTAAGGCTTTGCAGTCTGCAACAAGCCACTATTTTGGTGACGGCTTTGCAAAGGCTTTCGGAATTCAGTTCCAAGACAGAGATAATAAATTAAAGCACCCATTCCAGACATCTTGGGGTTGCACAACCCGTCTTATCGGTGCGATTATTATGACTCACGGTGATGATAACGGACTTGTTTTACCACCTAAAATTGCTCCTGTTCAGGTTGTTGTAATTCCTGTTGCGGCACATAAAGCAGGTGTTAAAGAAAAGGCAACTGAAGTTTATGAAAACCTTAGAAAGATTTGCCGTGCAAAGATTGATTTAAGCGACAATTCACCGGGTTGGAAATATGCAGAATATGAAATGAAGGGTGTTCCGCTTCGTCTTGAATTGGGTCCTCGTGACATTGAAAATAATCAATGTGTAATTGTTCGCCGTGATACAAGAGAAAAATATTTTGTAGCACTTGACGAGTTAGACACAAAGATTCCCGAACTTTTACAGTTGGTTCACGACGGTCTTTACAATTCAGCACTTGAACGCCGTAGCAATATGACCTATGTTGCTCACAATATGGACGAAATGATTGACATTGCAGAGAATAAGCCCGGATTTATCAAGGCTATGTGGTGCGGTGACCGTGAATGTGAAGATGCTCTTAAAGAGCAGGCAGGTGTTTCTTCACGTTGCATTCCTTTTATGCAGGAAAAAATCGGTGGAACTTGCGTTTGCTGTGGCAAACCCGCAGAAAAAATGCTCTATTGGGGCAAAGCTTATTAAGAATAAAAAACAAAGGACTCAACTTTTGTTGAGTCCTATTTTGTTGCAAATTTTGCCACTTGACCGAGGATATGTTTATTTGTTATACTGAAATTGAATAATAAACATAAAAAACAATACTATAAAGGTAAAGAAGATGAAATACAGAAAAATTTATGTTTTGATGACACAATACCCCGGTTTTGATGCAAAAATACTTCGTTGGTGCACAGGGTTTCCATACACTCATACGTCAGTAGGGCTTGAAGAAGATATGGATACCTTTTATACTTTTGTAAGCAAGGGCTATCTTGTAGAAAGCATTACAAGATATGAAAAGCCTGACAGACCCTCATTCCCTTGTGCTTTATATGAGATTATTGTTACTGAAGAAGTTTATGGGCAAGTTAAAAAAATGGTGAATGATTATAAGGCACGAAAAAGAATACTCAAGTATTCAACGTTGGGAATTATACTGTGCTTTTTTGGAATACCGTTTAGACGTAAAAATCATTATTTTTGTTCACAGTTTGTGGCAGAGGTATTGCATAAATGTAAGGTCTTGAGGCTTAAGAAGAGAAGCACATTGTATCTTCCAAAGGATATTTCAAAGCATAAAGAATTAAAACTGATTTTTATAGGTACACATCTCTCGTTTGTTGAAAAATTTGTGAAAGCCAACAAAAAGTAAATTGGGGTTTGTAGAATTGAATGCAAAATGCAAAATAATGGAACTGCGTTGCGATTATATCGCCCGTTTTCTTTCCTCCCTCGTTGAGGGAGGTGGCATTTTCGCAAGAAAATGACAAAGGGAGTTACTCCCCCCCAGTCACTCGTTACACTCGTGACAGCCCCCTCGAAGATGGGGCGGAAAATAATCTCATCACCCCAACAAATTCAACTTTATCAAACAAAAAGGGCTCAACTTATTGTTGAGCCCTTGATTTTTATTCATTTGCAATTTTAAATGCTTCTTCGGTTGCGAGGGCAAGTTTTGTGATTATGTCCTTTCTTTTTGGTATGCAATAAAAAGAATCATTTGTAGTTGAAATTTCAAAGCAATCAATAGATTTTTCTTTCAACTGAGTAAATCCGTATTCTATATGCAAACTGTAAAGACCTTTTGTTTGTCGCTGAATACGATAATCGTTGCCGTTATAATGCCCTTCAATTATAAAACCGTTTTCTAAATTGTGAGTGACGGTTGCTTTGCCAAGGGGGACATAGTCGTGCACATTTGGTTGTGAATATACTGTGAGTTCTTCTTTATAAGAATATTCGCCCCTTAAAATTTCATTTCTCACATTTTCACGTTCCCATTTATACCAATCAGGAATATGTGAGAATTCAGTTTCACCGCTGAGGGCTTTTAATTCGCCCAAAGTGGTCATTTCCCACTTTTTGCCACATTCTTCACAGAAAAGGTGAATACCATTTGAGTTCATTTTGTGCTCAGTATTACAATTTGGGCATTGATAAAGCACCTTGTGAAGACCTTCGGCTCGTTTTTTGTGTTTAATAATAATGTTGTTTTCCTTTTGCCATTTGAAATCGTCATAGACCATTTCTTTGCGGATAACAGCATTTATTTCGTCAACACTCATTTCAGCAACCTGTTCAGCGGTAAGAACTTGCTTGACGGTTGCATAAAACGGTGATTTTCTGTAAGTGAAGTTCGCCCAGAAAGGCAAATTAAGATAATTGCCGTGATTGAGCATAACTACAAGAGGAACACCATTCTTTTTCACCAATTTTCCGATTGCGTCGGGCAAAATTGATTGTGTTCCGTCAGGGGTGTAACGGGCTTCAGGGTACATACAGAATACGTCGCCATATTCTTTCAATACCTTTCTGCAAGACCTCACAAGTGCGGTGTCAGTTGTGAATTTGTGGGTGCAGATGCACCCTGCCTTTTCCATTATTTTAGGAAAAAGATGAAAAACATTGAACGCAGCAACAACATTGACCTTGTGGGGATAAGTAGCCCTAAAAAGCATAGCAAAATCCATAAATTGCATATGATTTGCCAAAAGTATATATGGCGGTTTGAGTCCGTCCATATTTATTTTTTCAATTTTGTAACCCGCTCTGATGAAAGAGAGAAATAAACTTGAAAGTCGGTAAGCACCTTTTGTAATGTTGTCCGGCTGTTTTACAGGGTTTTTACCTATCGCATATTTTTCTATGTGGTCGGGATAAACTATTTCTGTAAGTACTTCTCTTTGTTCATTCATAATAAATTACCTTTGTGAAGAAACTTCTTTCTTCTCATTTACTATTTTGTACATTTCTTCAGTTGCCAACATAAGCTTTGTAACTACATCTTTTTTCTGTGGAATGCAATAAATAGAATCGTTTTTAATTGAAACATCAAAACTGTCGGTTTTATTAAGTTTTGTATAATCAAATTCAATATGTAATGTGTAAAGGGTTTTTGTTGCACGCTGAATTCGATAATCGTTGTCGTTGTAGTTACCCTCAATTACAAATCCGTTTTCAAGGTCGTGAGTAACTTTAGCCTCGCCCAAATCAATGAATTTATCACCGGGGAGCGAATGAGCATGAACGGTGTCTTCAAAATAATATGTACCGTTAAGAATTTCTTCTCGTACACATTCTCTTTGCCATTCGTACCAATCGGGTGCATGAGAGAATTCTGTTTCACCGTCAAGTGCCTGTAACTCACCAAGCTCGGTAAGTTCCCATTTTTTGCCACATTCTTCACAGAAAAGGTGAATTCCTTTTGTGTTCATTTTGTGCTCGGTGTTACAATGGGGACATTTATAAAGAACCTTGTTAAGACCTTCTGCACGAAAATCCTCGGTAATTCTAATATTATTCTCTTTCTGCCACTTATATTCGTCATAATACATCTCACGCTTTATAACTTCGTTGATTTCTTCAACAGTCATATTCTCGATTTCTTCGGGTGTTAATACCTGCTTCATAATTGAGTGAAAAGGAGTTTTTCTGTAGCTTTTGAAATTCCAGAAAGGAGCATTAAGAAAATTGCCGTGATGAATCATAATTACGAGTGGCACTTTATTTTTCTTAACAAGTTTTCCGACAACCTCGGGGATAATTGCAGTTGTACCGATATTTGAATATCTTGCCTCGGGGTACATACAAAGAATATCACCATATTCGTGAAGCACCTTGCTACAAGCACGAATAAGACTTATATCCGTTGTGAATTTGCGGTGACATGCACAGCCTAATTTTTCCATAATTTTTGCCATACCCACATAACCGTCAAGTGTGGCAATATTGTTAAAATTATACGGGTGTACTGCTTTAAAGCTAACAATGAAATCCGCAAACTGTGTGTGGTTACAAAGAAGAATATAGGGGGGCTTTAATCCGTCCATATTTATTTTTTCAATTGTACTTCCACCACGCACGGCAAATTTAAGAATAAAACGACATACATTATATGCCAATACTTTTAAAAACTTGTTCTGTCTGTCAGGAATGGTTTTGGGAAGATATATTTCTAAATTTTCGGGATAAACAATATAATCCTTAATCTCGTTCATTAAATCACCCTCAAAAGTTACATTTTTTGTAACCGATTTGTAACTATTTTACCATATGTAACACAATTTATCAAGTGTGTTTGTTTTGGTAATATTTTTAATCTTTGACAAATTGTGCAATATCCGACGGCAGTGGAGAGGATATTTCAATTTCTTTTTGTGTAACGGGATGAGTAAATCTGCAATAACAACAATGTAGTGCCTGACGTGAAATATCATCACGAGGAGTACCATACATTGTGTCACCCGTAAGCGGTGTACCCATCGAGGCAAAATGAACTCTTATCTGGTGAGTTCTGCCCGTTACTAAATGAATATGCAAAAGGGTTCTACCGTTATAATTTGAAACGGCTTTCCATTCGGTAATTGCCTTCTCACCACGTGGGTCAACAGTACGGATTGTGAGTATTGGGTCGGGACGATAAATGGGCTTGTCAATTACGCCCTCACCCTCATAAATGCCCTCACAAACTGCCATATATTCTTTATAAATCTTACCTGAAAGTCGTGCGGCGGTGTATTTGTTGAGTGCACAGATTACCACACCCGAAGTGCCTCTGTCAAGTCGCCCAATTGAGCGAAAAACAGCCTCTTTGCCTTGCTTTTGCAAATGATATGACACCGCATTTGCGAGAGTATCCCCTTGATGATTGTGTGACGGGTGAAGTGGGAGTCCCGCAGGCTTGTCAACTATGAGTAAATCGTTATCTTCATAGAGAATTGTCAGGTCATAGGGGAGTGGCTCAACGATTTTATGCTTGTGGTCATTCTGCTCAGGCAGATGAATGCACAACAAATCACCCGAATGAAGAATATCAACGGTGCGAATATGCTCACCGTTACAGGTAATTCCATCAGGTATGTTTTTAAGGTGGCGAATAAGTCTTGCAGATGCTTCAATTTCGTCCTTTAAAAAAGTAAGTACCCGCTCACCGTCATATTTTTCTGTAATTTTGTATTTTAAATATCTTTCCATACTTGCATTATAACATAAAAAGAGTATAATAAAAAGACGGAAAATCATTAAAAATTTTTTAAGAAAGGTGATTTTATGCAGTTACTTATTCTCATATTACATAATTCACGTCATATGGATAAAACTCTTGCCTTAATGCTTGAGGCGGGAATTCACGGCGGTTCACTTTTAGACTGTGAAGGCGTTTTGCAGGCTATGAGTCACACATCTGTTGAGCCACCACCAATTTTTGGCTCACTTCGTCAATATCTTAACCCTGAACGTGGCGGAATGAATAAAATTCTCATTTCAGCAGTTGAGGACGGTCAGGTTGAAACCGTTAAAAACATTGTTAACAATGTTACTGGTGGTCTTGACAAGGCAAATACAGGTATTTTAATGACTTTACCAATTCTTACAATCGAGGGACTTGCAAAATAATATGAATACTTTATTGGGGTTGTCATTGGCGATGATTGTGGGTTTGCTGATGACGAGAGTAATGAAAAAAATTAATCTTCCGAATGTTACGGGCTATCTTATTGCAGGCCTTTTAGTAGGGCCGTATTGTTTGAATATCTTTTCAAGTGAAAATCTTGAAGGATTTTCAATTCTTACAAATGCTGCATTGGGCTTTATAGCATTTTCAATCGGCGGTGAGTTTAAATTATCATCACTTAAACAGCTTGGTGCAAAGGTGTTTGTAATCACTCTCTTTGAGGCGGTGGGTGCAACTGCGATTGTTTCAACGGTGATGATTTTGTTGGGTGTTGATGTTTCTCTTGCACTTGTTTTAGGTGCAATTGCATCTGCAACCGCACCTGCGGCAACGCTTATGGTTGTTCGTCAGTATAAGGCGAGAGGTCCTGTTACATCAACTCTTTTGCCCGTTGTGGCAATAGATGACGCAGTTTGTCTTATGCTTTTCTCAATTTTGTCAAGTGTGGCAAAATCTCTTGAAGCGGGTGCAGGGTTTGATTTCAAAGCAACTATTTTAAAACCAATTCTTGAAATAGTAGGTTCGCTTGTAATCGGTTTTGTAGTAGGTGTTGTGCTTTCGGTTGCCACAAAATTCTTCTTATCCCGTGCAAACAGAATTTCACTTGCAGTTACTGCCGTATTTTTAGGTGTTGGACTTTCAGAAGTGTTGGGTCTTTCATCTTTATTACTTTGTATGGCAATCGGTGCGGCAATGGCGAACTTCTCAAAGGTAAGCGATGCAGTTATGGAGTGCACGGACCGTTGGACTCCGCCTCTGTTTATGCTCTTTTTCGTGATTTCGGGTGCAGAGTTCAATTTTGAAATATTTAAAACCGTGGGACTTATCGGTGTTATGTACCTTGTTCTTCGTTCAGCGGGTAAATATTTCGGTGCGATGTTTGGTTGTGCACTTGTGAAAACCGAGAAGAATGTTAAAAAATATTTAGGTATCACTCTTTTACCACAAGCGGGTGTTGCAATCGGTATGGCTCAACTCTCTTTAACGGTTGTGCCCGAATATGGTGAGCAGATTAGAGCGGTCATTCTCTGTGCAACTCTTGTTTATGAATTAGTCGGACCACTTCTTACAAAAATTGCCCTCACAAAAGCAGGGGAAATAAAGAAAGTGTAAAACATAAAGTACAAATTATGGTATGGCGGGGTCTTAACCCCGCCGTTTTATTGCCTTTAAAGAATTATAATTGACAAAGTATATTTTTATATGATATATTGAAATTACAAAGAAAAAAGGAGGATTATTATGGCAAAAACATTAGTTGAATTTAGAGCGGAAAAAGGTTTATATATCAAAGATGTTGCAGAAGCAATAAATGTGCCCGAAGAAGAACTTTCAAAAATAGAAGCACTTAACGGCACACCTGAATATATCGCCGAGAAGTTGATTGTGGCATATAATCTTCCCGAAAATTATTTTTCAGGTGAAAAGTCGGAGCAACCAATTAATCCCATAAAAAATTTAAAATCATACTTTTTCAAAACATCTTTAATCTGGTATTTTGTGCTCGGATTGGTGTTAGCAATACCAATGTCAATCGTCACTTCTATTACACCGATTATGGCTGTTTTTTTAGAGGGCTCAATTGCGGATATAGTCGGAAATGTTTTGGGGTTTGTGGTTGATGTAGTCACTGTTGTGGTGACAATTATGTATTGCAAGATGTTTGCTAACAATATTATGAAGAAAACGGGTTTGAAAGGGGATATTTATAAATACAGATATTTGTACGATGTTATCCCTGCGGGTGCAGTTGCGGTTGTATCAATTTTTTCAGGATTGGTAGTAACTGTGTTCTTCAATGAGGCAATGGCTGACGAGTCGAGAATGAATATGGTTTGGGTCGGTTACGGAATAAACCTTGTTATTTCATTAATTTCAATGATTTTAGTGGCACTTGTAATGGCGAGCCTTCTCAATACAGCGGTTATGGATGATGAAGCTGCAAAGGCGAAAAGGCACAAGACAATGGCAATGATTGTGACAATATCTTCAGTATTGGCGTTTGCTCTTACCATATTTGCAAACACATTAGAAGCAGTCCCGAGATATGACACAATAGTAAGAAGACTCTTTGTTTATGGTGTTTATATTGCTACTGCTTGGTTGGTGGCACTTGCAAAAGAAAAAGATACGAGTAAAGAAAAACTTGCATTTACAATATTGCCTTTAATCAGCATTGTCGATGGAGCAGTTTCAGGTTTTTTAGGCTTGTTTGGTATTTAATGATATAGGTTAGAATGGCGGGGAATTTCTCCGCCATTTTCAATTGTTTAAGAAATTTGAATTTGTCGGGGTGATAATTGGCTTCCCCTTGAGGGGAAGCTGTCACGAAGTGACTGATGAGGTGTAGGTTGCGATAGCAACCGTTACATATAATCAATTAGTTTTCCACCTCATCCGTCTTTGCCTTGCGGCA
>JAZNZJ010000052.1:0-13871 GCA_045594885.1 Candidatus Fimenecus sp.
AAGTAATAACGGTCCTGCATCGGTTGGAAAACCGGGATAAATTGTTGTTCTTATGCAAGAAACACGTTTAAGATGCTCGGGAGCCGACAGATAAATACTGTTTTTATTACATTCTATAAGGCAACCACTTTCTTCAAATACTGCGTTAACCGCCGTAAGATGAGAAGGTATTACATTATTTAAAACTATTTCCCCGCCGGTTATTGCCGCCGCAGACATATAACTTGCCGCAACAATACGGTCTGGTATAACGGAATGCTCACATCCTGATAGAAAATTAACGCCTTCAATTGTGATTGTATCGCTACCCGCCCCATAAACTTTTGCTCCACACATATTCAAAAAGTTTGCAAGGTCACAAATTTCGGGTTCCTTTGCGGCATTATGAATTATTGTTCTTCCCTTGGCGGTGACCGCAGCAAGAATAATGTTTTCGGTTGCGCCAACACTTGCAAAGGATAAATTAATCTCCGCCCCAAAAAGACCGTTCGGAGCACTAAATTCAATTAGGCCGTGGCTTTCGTGCACAACAGCACCTAATTTTTCAAGCGATGATACATGCAAATCAATTGGACGTGGTCCTAACTCGCATCCACCGGGACTGCTGATAATTGCATTTTTGCAGTTACCAAGTATTGCACCCAAAAATATTACCGAAGAACGCATTTCACGCATAAGCTCATCGGGAATGTGGGTGCACCGTAGGGTGTTGGTATTAACTGTGACGGTATTGTTGTTAAAGTCACAATGACAGCCTAAATGCTTTAAAATATTTATTGATGCATATACGTCTGAAAGTTGTGGACAGTTATGTATTACGCTGGTTCCACGGCATAATACCGTTGCCGCAAGAATTGGCAAAGCACTGTTTTTAGCACCGTGTACTTCAACTTTGCCAGTAAGTCTTCTGCCACCGTTTATCATATATTTTGACATTATAAAAATCCCCCTAAAGAGAAAGTGTTTACAATGTCATATTATGCTTTTTTTAAAAAATTGCTAATAAAGTTTAATTTTGATTATATAATTGCATCACAATATCATAAATTCGTTTGTTTGAATCAATAATCGCACCCTTACGTGCGGCATCTGCCATCTGTGCAAGTCGTGATTTATCTTCAACAAGTTGTGAGACAACATCTATAAGTTTTTGTGCAGTTAGTTCTTTTTCTTCAATAATTTCTGCTGCACCAATATTCTTTAATGTCATGGCATTATGGAACTGATGATTTTCTGCAACATTAGGTGACGGAATAAGAATTGACGGCTTCGCAAGTGCTTGAATTTCGCAAATGGAACTTGCACCCGCACGGCTGATTACCAAGTCGCAGGCGGGAAGACAGATTTCCATATTCTCTATGTATTCACGCACTTCAATATTTGTGCCCTTACCGAATTCAACACCTTTTTCATTGAGTTTATCGCCAACCCACGTGCCGAATTTTCCTGTTGCGTGTAAAAAGCAAATATTCTTTTCATCCTTAAGAATTTCAAGCATATCAACAACTGCTTTATTTATTGCATCTGCACCGAGAGAACCGCCCATTGAAAGCACAAGCATATCGCTTTCTTGAAGTCCCAAGGTTGCACGGGCATAATCACGGTCAGTCTTAACAATTTCACGACGCACGGGAAGTCCTGTTACTACGGGTGGATTTTTACATTTCATATATTTTTCTGCAGCACCCGATGTAAGCATTACTTTGTCAACCATTTTTGCAAGTGCTTTATTTGCAACTCCCGGAAAAGCATTTTGCTCGTGAATAGCAGTTTTTATTCCCATTTTTGCTGCTGTTCTCAAAACCGGACCTGTTACATAACCGCCGAAGCCCACAACAACATCGGGATTAAATTCTTTTAGTATTGCCTTTGCCTTTGAAGATGCCTTCAAGGTCAAAGATACAGTTTTAATATTATCTTTTATGCCCTGTAATGAAAGTGAACGGGAAAAACCCTTCATCTCAACCGTTTTTATGTCAAAACCTGCATTGGGCACAATTTTTGTTTCCATTCTACCCTCTGTACCCACAAATAAAATTTCGCAAGTGGGGTCAAGTCTTCTCATTTCTTTAGCAACTGCAACTGCAGGGTTGATGTGACCACCCGTACCACCTGCAACAAACATTACTCTCATAAAACTACTCCTTTTTACGAACACTACGTGAAACTGACAGCACCATTCCCATTTCGGCGAGTAAAATTACAAGGGAAGTACCACCTGCCGAGAAAAATGGTAATGAAATACCGGTATTTGGAAGAAAATCAGTTACAACACCGATATTGAGTGCCATCTGAATACCAATTTGAAAAACAATGCCCATACAAAGAAGTGCACTGAAACGGTCTTTCGCCATAAGTCCTATTTTAATTCCACGATAAATGAGAAGTGCGAACAGCACCATTATTGCAACTGCACCCACAAAGCCCAATTCTTCGCATACGATTGCGAAAATAAAGTCATTCTGTGGTTCAGAAACATAGAGATGCTTTTGCTTTGACTGACCAAGTCCCGTGCCTAAAAATCCGCCCGAGCCAATGGCATAAAGTGAATTATTGGTCTGCCAACGAGCGCCCATGGGCTCATAATCTTTATCAAGCCAAGCGACAATTCGTTCCCCTGCATATTCTTTAAGAATATCGGGATTTGCAATAAGAACAACTACACCGATAACAATAACCACACCCGCTACCACGAACCATTTACCCTTTATTTCGCCGAGGAAGAGCATCACTATACCGATTGCGAGCATCAATATTGCACCCGAAACGTGATTTTCTTTTAAAACAAGGAATGCGAAAAGAAGAATTAGTAAACCGTATGTCACAAGTGATGTGAATGATTTGTAAATAACAAGTTTTCCATTTGTAAGTCTTAAAATCAACTCACTTGGCACTTTGCCTGTTACTCCCTTGTAGTTTTTCTCAAGTAAATATGCCAAAATGGCAATGAGTCCGATTTTAGCAACCTCTGAGGGCTGGAATGTTGTAAAGCCCAAGTTAATCCAACGATGAAAACCGGGTTTTACACTGTCGGGCAATAAAAGCACAAGTATCAATAATCCCACGGATATGAAAACGCCAAGCACTGCGAAAAGTCTGAAGTATTCATATCTTATTCGGGAAACAAGATACATTATAAATAATCCGAAAGCGGCAAATTTCAATTGATTCATAAAAATACTTGTACTGCCGTCACGGAAATAGTAGCTGTAAGTATAGCTGGCAGAAAACAGCATTATGAGTCCGATAGTAACAATGGTCATAAGCAAAAGAAAGAACGGAATATCCATTGAACCTTTTGCAAGAAACGCATCATACCACATATTCTTTTTCTTTTTTACTTTAGTTGCCATTTTCTCACCGCCTGTAAGTTTATTTTAAAAATTTTATTTATTTATTACGCCGTAATAGTAAAGTGCAAGACCGATTGCACAACCAATCATATTCACAATTGAAAATACGGTAACAATTTTACGTTCTTTCCAACCGCACATTTCAAAATGGTGGTGAATTGGTGCCATTTTGAAAATTCTTTTACCATGTGTTGCCTTGAAATAACCAATCTGCAACACGTCTGAAAGTGCTTCAATCACATAGATTATTCCAAAGAATACAAGTATTAGCGGACAATCAATTGCATAAGCCAATGCTACAACCATACCGCCCAAAAACATTGAGCCTGTGTCACCCATCATTACCTTTGACGGATAATAGTTCCAGATAAGATAACCAAGACAACCGCCTGCCAATGATGCTGCAAGAACACTTATACCCATAAATTTTGTCATCAGCGCCGCAATACAGAAAGCAATTGCAGTAACTGATGTTACACTTGCACAGAGTCCGTCAATGCCGTCAGTAAAGTTTACCGCATTAACTGCACCGTAAATTACGCAAACACCAAAAATCCAAAAGAACCATTTAAGGTCAACAACACCAACGAAAGGAATTTTCATAAATGTGAGTCCGTTGAGATAAAGAACTGCAAGATAACCCACAATTACTACGATTTGTCCGATAGTTTTTTGAATTTCAGTAAGTCCCAAATTGCGTTTTTTAACAACCTTTATATAGTCATCAGCAAAACCGATTATACCGAAGCCCAATGCAAGAATCACACCTGCTACAAGTTTAACTTTTAACTGGTCGGGCATAATGTGTTCGCTACCGAAAAGATTACCACCCATAAGATAATCTGTTACAAGCACAAGGGTAACCGAAAGAATTGTGCTGACAATAAACATTATTCCTCCCATTACGGGTGTGCCCTGCTTTGATTTATGCCATGCAGGACCAATATCAAGAATAGTCTGCCCGAATTTTAGTTTTCTCAACCAAGGAATTAACACAAACCCAAGTAAAAAAGCAATTAAAAAGCTTGATACTGCCGCAAAAGCGAGTGCTATATAGATGTTCATAAATCATTCTCCTTCTTTAATTTTAAACTTGCCACAATCAAGAAAATATCTTGTATAATTCTTCAAAAACTTCTTCAAGTTTCATTCCACGACTTGCCTTGAAAAGAATTGTATCGCCATTTTTCAACTCTTTTGCAAGTGATTTTGTAAGTTTTGCTTTGTCATTGAAAGTGAATACGGACTCAAGACCCGATTTTTTAGCACTATCTGCCATATATTCAGATTCTTTACCGTAGGTGTAAAGCATATCGACCTTACATTCTGCAGCATATTCACCCACATTACGATGTGCCGTTTCACTATAAGTGCCCAATTCGAGCATATCGCCGAGCACTGCGATTTTTCTACCCTTTGAGATTTTGCAAAGTGCGTTTAATCCTGCTTTTTGTGAATCGGGACTTGCGTTATAGCAGTCTTCGATGAATGTTATTCCGTTAACATCTTTAATTCGCTGACGCATACCTGACGGAACATAATTTTTAAGTCCTGTTGCTATACTTTCAGGTTCAATTCCGTATTCCAAGCCCACCGCAAAGGCTGCAAGAGCATCATAAACATTGTGAATACCAACTGTTGGGATTGTTATTTTTTGTCTTATATCCCCTTTTACTGCAACGAAATCTGTTGAGAGGTCTTTTTCTTCAATATTTTCGGCAAGAACGTCACATTTTTTATTATCAATACCGAAGAAAATCACTTTATAATCATCAGTTTTTACTGTTGATAATTTATCGTTATCACCATTTAAGAAAAGTGGCGAACCTTTTGGAAGTCCGTCAAGAATTTCAAGCTTCGCCTTTAAAATTCCGTCACGTGAGCCGAGATTTTCAATGTGTGAAACACCCACGTTGGTAATAATAGCACAATCGGGTTTGCAAGATTTTGAAAGCACCGAAATTTGCCCCGCATTGTCCATACCCATTTCAATTACTGCTGAGCCGTAAGTTTCATCAAGTCTGAAAAGTGTTCTCGGCATTCCTATTTCATTATTTAGATTACCCTCTGTTTTGAGGGTTTTATTTTTTTGAGAAAGCACACAAGCGGTCATTTCTTTGGTGGTTGTTTTACCAACACTGCCCGTAAGTGCTACAACAAGAAGTTTTTCGAAGCTGCATCTGTAGTATGATGCAAAATCAAGAAATGCTTTTTTAGTGTCGTCAACTAAAATCAAAGGCACAGAGCAATCAATTTTTTTATGAGAAACTACTGCACCCACCCCTTTTTTAGCCACATCCGATATAAAATCGTGTCCGTCAAAGCGGTCACCCTTTATGGCAAAAAACAAGGTGTTTTCGTCAACATCACGACTATCAATTGAAACACGGGTAATTACCTTATCGGACTCAACACTGCTACCCAATGCTTTTGCAATTTTACTGATTTCTAATTTCATAAAAACTCCTATGATTTAAAATACTCCCTGACAATTTCTCTTTCATCAAAGTGTATTTTTGAATTCCCTATTATCTGATAGGTTTCATGCCCCTTGCCTGCAAGAAGCACAATATCACCTTTTTTTGCTTTTTCAAGTGCAAATTCAATTGCTTGTCTGCGATTTTCAATAACCGCAATTTTAGACTTGCTTTTTTCCATTCCGCAAAGAATGTCATTTATTATAAGCAACGGATTTTCTGTACGAGGATTATCGCTTGTAACAACGGCAATGTCGGAATATTGCCCTGCAATACTACCCATTTTACATCTCTTGCTTTTATCTCTGTCACCGCCGCAACCAAATACAGTGATTATTCTCCCCTTTGTGATTTCACGAAGACTACAGAGAATATTTTGAAGTCCGTCAGGAGTGTGTGCATAATCTATCATCACTGTGAAAGGTGCGTCTGTATCAACAATTTCGGCACGTCCGCTTACTGTATTGAGTTTTTGTATAGCTTTAGCAATTTCATCTATCGAAAATCCGATTTTTAGCAAAACCGTTGCCGCACACAAGGTATTATAAACTGTAAAAATTCCAAGATTATTTGTCTTAATTCGACTTATACAGTCTATGCCCACTAATTCGTATCTGACACCGTGTTCGTTACAAACCACGTTTTTTGCAGTAAAGTCCGCATCATCACGTAGTGCAGAATATGTGGTCACAGGGCATTTGATTTCACCCATTGACTGAACTATGATTTCGTCGTCAATGTTGACACACATATAATCTGACATTTTTGAAAGCATCAGCTTTGACGCTATATAGTTTTCCATATTTTTATGATAATCAAGATGCTCGGGAGTGATATTTGTCAATGCCGCTGCTATAAAGTGTAAGCCGTGCACTCTTTGTTGTGCAAGTGCCTGTGAAGACACCTCCATAACGCAGTATTCACACCCTGCTCTTACCATATCATAAAAGATTTTATGCAATTCCATAGGCTCGGGAGTCGTTAAAACCGACTCTTGTAAAATTTCTTTCCAAGAATTTTTGACAGTACCTATAACACCGCAAGTCGCACCCATATTTTCAAGAATTTCCTTGACATACACAGATGTTGAGGTTTTTCCGTTAGTTCCCGTAATACCTATGATTTTCAATTTTTCTGCAGGATTGCCGTAAAAATTTGCCGCAATCAATGCAAATGCTTTTCGTGTATCTTCAACGATAATCTGCTGTGAAATCTGTAAATCACGGTCAGTAAGAATTGCTACCGCACCATTAAGGAGTGCCCGTTTTGCAAGTGCGTGACCGTCAACATTCTTTCCGTTAATACACACAAATAATGAATTGTTTAATTTTTCGTAATCCTTATCCGTTACTCTTTCTACTTCCCGCTCTTCAAACGCATTAAGCGTTTTTACACCCTTTAAAAGTGCAGAAAGTTTCATTGAATTACCTCGCTGTTATATTTAGTCGGTTATATTTTCACTTGAACTGAAATAAACCGTAATTACCGTACCCGCTTCTGCCTCTGTATCTGCCGGAACACTCTGTTTATATGAGAGAACTGCGTCAGAGCCCTGAGTAATACCCGCAATCTTGATATTGAATCCGGCATTTACTGCTACTCTGTTTGCCTCTGCCATTGTGAGTCCTACAAGATTTGGTACAGTTGCAGTTTCTCGCTGAGCATTTTCCTCTGTATAAACTACGATGATACCGCCCTTTGGCATTGACTGATTTGATGAAGGCATCTGAGACACAACTGTTTCACCACTACCCACAATCTTAACTGTAAATCCGGTTGCTTTAGACTTAACTGTTGATGCACTTTCGCCTATAAGATTTGGTGCGGTTACAGTTGCTTTTGCCATTTCTTCATCGTTATACTGCGGGTCAATATTGAGATAAGCAAGAATATTTTCAAAAATTCTACCCGCAATAGGTGCTGCCGCTGAACCACCGGTTAAGCCCTGACGTGGCTCATCAACTGCAATAAGAATTGCAATTTTCGGGTCATTCGCAGGTGCAAACCCCGCAAATGATGCTATATTTTCACCGGGGACATTGAGTTTTTCACTTGTACCCGTCTTGCCCGCAATATGATAGCCTGCAACATAAGCATTTTTTGCAGTACCCCAAATACAAACCTGCTCCATAAACTGACACATAAGGTCCGCAGTCGCCTCTGACACCACCTGTCTTTTAACAACGGGTTGTGTTTCTGACACGATATTGCCTTCTTCGTCAAGCACCTTTGAAACAATATAAGGTGTCATAAGCTTACCGCCATTACCCAATGATGCAACGGCTGTGAGCATCTGTATTGGTGTTGCTTGGAAAGTCTGACCGAACGATGCAGATGAAAGTTCCGCAATGCCCATTTTTTCTACGGGATAGTAGGTTTTACCTGCAACGGGGGCAGCCTCTGACGGTAAGTCTATACCTGTTTTTTCGGTGAAGCCGAATGCTTCAAAATATTTTGAGAAGGTGTGCTTACCCATTTTTTGTCCCGTTGTAATAAAGAAAGTATTACAAGAATGAGGAAGTGCCTCTGCCACAGTGATTGTACCGTGAGCTTTATTGTTGAAACAATGCTGATAATAATTTGCAACCTTAATTGAACCCGAACAATTATATGTAGTTTCAGGTGTGATTACACCTTCTTCAAGTGCCGCTGCAGCAACAAAAAGCTTAAAAACAGAACCCGGCTCATAAGAGTCACTTACTACTCGGTTTCTCCATTGACTGTAAAGTGCATTACTCTCTGCCTGCTGTTTTTCTTTTTCATCTTCAATTGCTGCCAATTCTTCTAAAACTGCATTTGATTTTATTGTGTAAGGTGAATTCAAATCATAGTCGGGCATTGTTGCCATACCGAGAATTGCACCGGTTTCAACGTCCATTACAATACCGTAAGCATATTTTGATTCGGTTTCTGTGAGTGCTTGTGAAAGCTGCTGTTCAAGATAATACTGAATTACCTCGTCAACAGTAAGCTGAAGGCTATGGCCCTGCTCGGCATCATAAATTGTTTCGTAATCATTGGGCATACCGTCAAAAAGTGCATTTTGTGCAGTAATTACACGACCTGCTTGACCTGTAAGCTCAGTATTATATTTGAGTTCAAGACCTGCTCTGCCCGTATCGCCCGAACCCGTAAAGCCCAAAACAGTTGATGCAAATGAGCCCAACGGATAATATCTCTTGGTGTCGGGGTCAATGCCCACGATTGTATTGAGTTTATGCTCTTTTGCATTATCAGAAAGGAACTGACGAAGTGCATCTTTTTGCTCATTGGTAATCTGACCAATGATTTTTTCATAGCCACTCGACTCACGATTAATCTTTTTCTCAACAGTTTCACGGTCGAGTTCAAAATTCTCAACAAAATAATCGGCAAGTAATGTTTTTTGCTCATCAGTTTTGATTTTTGACGGGTTTATATAGACAAGCCACGCAGAAGCACTCTGTGCAAGCACTTTCATATTTGAGTCGTAAATAGTACCACGGTTGGCACTTACAACTGTATCACTAAGTTGATTTCGTTCTGCTTTAAGGCGATATTCTTCACCGTTGATTATTTGAATCCAAAAAAGATTACCCACAAGAAGCAACAAAAAAAGACAGAATGCCACAAAAGTGATAAGTGAACGTGCTTCCATTCTCTTTGTAGGTTTTTTATTCATTTTCATTGCTCCTTTCTCACAGCCCTAAAATAGCACAAAACGAGAGTTAAGGCTACCGCTTCAACTCCCTTTGTTTCTTTAAAATATATTAGTTATCCGTTTGCTTTATACCCGTTGTTTCGCCATTAACCATAACAATCCGGTCATCAGTTGACAAGTCAACATAAACCACCTGATAATCTTGCACCTTGACCATTCCCAAAGAATTGACAGCGAAATCTTCAACATTATTTATTGAAACAATTGCGTTTAATTCATTGTTAAGTCTTATTGAATCACTTTGTGCAAGTTCCATTTTGGTTTCTATATTGCCAATGTCACGATTTATTTCATCAAGCTGAACTCTGCTGTAAATTACCATTGCCATAAATAAAAGTATTGCAAGGGCAATCGCAAGAATTTTTTGAGCCTTTTTAGTGGCGGTTTGCTGTTCTTTTATTAACTGGGATTTTGATTTTTTAGGTTTCTTTACAAGCTCAAGCTTGGGTTTGTTTTGAGTTTTTTTATCTATTTTAGGTGCGGCACTTGAGGTTGAAACCACCACGGGCTCAAACCTCTCGAAATCATATGTTTGATATTTATTGTACTGTGCCATACGATTTATCTTCCTTTACTTTAATCTTTAATCTTTTCGATTGTACGAAGTCTTGCACTGCGACTTCTGTTGTTTGCATCTAATTCATTTTTTGATGCTGAAATTCCCTTGTTAATCAACTTGCCTTTCGGTGTATTACCGCAAACACAAACGGGAAATTCTTTTGGACAAGTGCATCCGTTTGTAAATTCACGGAACTTTTCTTTAACAGTTCTATCCTCAAGAGAATGAAACGTAATAATTGAGAGTCTTCCGCCAACCTTTAAGCAATTGAACATATCTTCAACCGCCCCCGCAAGTGTTGAAAGTTCATCATTCACTTCAATACGGATTGCTTGAAATGTTTTTCGTGCAGGATGACCGTCACGGCGAACTTTCTGCGGAACAGAATTCTTAATTATTTCGGCAAGTTCTAAAGTGGTTTCAATGTTCTTTTCTTCTCTTGCCTTAACTATATTTCTTGCAATACTTTTTGCAAATTTGTCTTCACCATATTTAAAAATAATGTTTGCAAGTTCTTGCTCAGAATACCCA
The DNA here is from genome assembly GCA_045594885.1 of Candidatus Fimenecus sp. Lineage (GTDB taxonomy): Bacteria > Bacillota > Clostridia > Oscillospirales > Acutalibacteraceae > Fimenecus. The sequence goes on from JAZNZJ010000052.1 coordinate 10,621, forward strand.
TTAACCACATCAAATGCACTTTTACCCGATTTGCTCATTCTCATATCAAGGGGTGCGTCATGATGGAACGAAAAACCACGTTCAGGTGTATCAAGTTGGAAGGAACTTACACCCAAGTCAGCGAGAATTCCGTCAGCCTTTCTGCCGTTCATTATTTTCTTTATATTACCAAAAATATCGTTGACTATTTCCACTTGAGAAAAACTACCAATTCGCTCGGTAATCACCTCAATGGCGTCGGGGTCACGGTCAATTGCAACTAAGGTGCCGTCCGGGATAAGCTCCAAAATCGCCTTTGAATGCCCCGCTCCGCCACAGGTGCAATCAACATACAAACCATCTTTTTTAATATTCAGCGAGTCAATTGTTTCTTGAAATAAAACTGAAATGTGTGAAAATTCCATTTAACTCACCATACGTAATCATCAGGATTGATAAGGTCGAACAAGGATTTGGAATTATTGTTGTAATTTTCAAGTGCCCAGATTTCAATTCTTCTACCTGCGCCAAGAATTACAGCCTCTTTGGTAAGCCCCGCATGTTCAACGCACTCTGCAGGAATTGTAATTCTGCCCTGCTTATCAATTGTAATGTCAATAACCTGACTGAAAAATGCACGTTGCACGTCAGTATTCTTAACATTTTTGAACTGTTCACTTACAACCTCAAACTCTTCTGTTGTGTAACCGTAAATGCAATTTTTAGGGCCCATAAAAAGAACAAAGTCCTCGCCCAGTTCTTCACGGAATTTAGCAGGAATGAAAAGACGATTTTTCGCATCCATATTATGAAAATATATACTTCTGAACGACATTTTCTTTTCACTCCTCTCAAATCGTAGTTAGTTTTTAAGTAATTCACCTCAAAGTGACTTATGAGTTACCTCAGTCCCCCACTTGTGAATAATTATACACTACATTTTTTGAAAAATCAATAGATATTTGAAATTAAGTCACAAAATTTCAAGGCAAAATTTGGTTATTTTGACGAAAATATTTTTGGACATAAAAAAATCCCCCATTCCGTTTGGAATAGAGGATTTTCATTTTATTAACTTGATTATCCGAATTTTCTCTTGTAGCCTTCAATGGCTGCATCAATAATATCAATTGCTTCAAGAGCACCTTTTGCCTCATCAATAGCAGTATCTTTGTCTTCAAGAATTTTATAAACGGTAAAGAAATGAATCATTTCATCAAAAATATGCTTGGGCAACTGGCTAATATCTTTATAGCCGTTATATGTGGGGTCGCCAAAGGGAATTGCAATGATTTTATCATCGGCATAACCGCCATCAACCATAGAAATAACACCTATTGGATAACAACGCACCAAAGCCATTGTTTCTATAGGTTCAGAGCAGAGCACAAGTACATCAAGCGGGTCATTATCATCAGCATAGGTTTTTGGAATAAAACCATAGTTTGCTGGGTAGTGAGTTGATGTGTGAAGAACACGGTCAAGCTTGAGCATACCTGTTTCTTTGTCAAGCTCATATTTCATTTTACTGCCTTTTGTAATTTCAATTACCGCTTCAAAATCTTTACGGGTAATTCTTTCACTTTTAATGTCATGCCATATATTCATTATTTCTTGACTCCTTTGTGTTCTTCTATTAACTCTTTACGAATTCGCCAAAGTTCTTCTGATAAATCAACATAATAAGTATGAGGATTTTCAAAGCGCTTGACCTCTTCCCAAAGATTATCAATCTGTTCTGCACAATAATCTCTGATTTCATCCACAGATGGTTCGTTATATGCATATTCACCATTCACAAAAATAGGAACAAGCATTTTTCTTGCAACAAAATTCTCAACCTCTTTGCGTTTCCATGTGAAATCGGGGTCAAAAAGAGTGTATGACTCATTCTCGTCAATCACTTCGTTTTCTAATGTAAGAACATCGGCAACAGCCTTACCTGTTTCACAATCAAAAAGTCTGTAAAGCATTTTTGAGTGAGGTGTTGTAATCTTACTTACATTTTCAGAAAGGTTGATTTTGGGAATAATCTCGCCATCCTTTTCAATTGCACAAAGCTTATAAACACCGCTGAACATTGGTGATGATGCAGAATTTATGAGTCTTTCACCCACAACGAAGCAATCAACCTTTGCACCTTGAAGAATCATATCATTTATAATATATTCGTCAAGAGAATTTGAGGCGACAATGCTACAATCGGGATACCCTGCCTCATCAAGCATTTTTCTCACTTTCTTTGATAAATATGTTATATCGCCAGAGTCAATGCGAACACTTAAAGGTCTTTTACCCATTGGGGCAAGAACATCGTTGAAGGCTTTTATAGCATTGGGAACACCTGAACGGATTGTATCATAAGTATCAACAACAAGTGAGCAATCGTCGGGGTACTGCTTTGCATATTCACAGAATGCTTCATACTCGGAGTCAAACATCTGCACCCAGCTATGAATCATTGTGTTCATTGTTGGAATACCGAATCTTTCACCCTGAACAACACCTGATGTGCCAACGCAACCGCCGATATAAGCAGCACGTGAGCCGTAAAGTGCCATATCGAATCCGTTTGAACGACGTGTACCGAATTCGGCAACAGTTGTGCCTTTTGCCGCACGTACAAGTCGGTTCGCTTTTGTTGCAACAAGGCTCTGATGATTCATACACACTAAAAGAAGTGTTTCAATAAGTTGAGCCTGAACAATTGGACCACGCACCTTTAGTATGGGTTCATTGGGGAATACGGGGGTACCCTCGGGTACTGACCATATGTCACATTGGAACTTAAAATTGCGAAGATAATCAATGAATTCATCACAAAGCCCGAATGTTTTGATGTATTCCAAATCCGCTTCAGTAAATGAGATATTTTTAATAAGCTCAATCATTCTCCCGAGACCTGCAAAAATGGCAAAGCCACCCCTATCGGGTACTTTTCTGAAAAACAAATCAAAATGGGCAATTTCCTGCGATTTACCGCTCATAAAATAGCCATTCGCCATAGTAAGTTCATAAAGTTCAGTCATCAAAAAACGATTTTTAAGAGATATATTTTCCATACTATCACTCCTACGATTATTCTAACAAATTTTTTTTAAAAAGTCCATAACAAATTCTTGATTGATGATACTATTTAATATATAATTATTTCAAAGAATAAAAATAGGAGAATTTATTATGTTTAATGAACTTATTTTAAAGAGAGAAAGTTGCAGAAATTATAACGGTGAGGCTGTAAGCACAGATTTACTCTTGAAATGTGTTGACGC
>JAZNZJ010000053.1:0-17930 GCA_045594885.1 Candidatus Fimenecus sp.
GTACTTTCATACCGTTCCAATCATAAGGACGAGTATATTGAGGATATTCAAGAAGCCCGTTATAATGGCTCTCTAATTCTTTTGCCTCATCATTGGGCAAAACGCCCTCTAACATTCTTGAAATTGAATCTGCGAGTACCAGTGCTGGTAATTCGCCACCTGTGAGCACATAATCGCCTATTGAAATCTGCTCATCAACCAACGAATCAATAACCCTTTGGTCAACACCCTCATAATGACCGCAAAGAATTGTGATTTCAGGCATTTTTGCCAAAGCCTTTACTTTACTTTGGGTAAGGACTTCACCACAGGGTGACATATAAATCAAGTAATTTTTATTACCACTTTTCTCACAAATTGCCTTATAGCAATCTGCAATAGGTTGAGTCTGCATAAGCATACCCATTCCGCCACCATAGGGTGCATCGTCAACTCGACGGTGCTTGTCCAATGTGTAATCTCTTATATTTATGCAATTTATTTCCACATACCCCTTTTCCCTTGCTCTGCCGATAATACTTTCAGAAAGTACTGCTTCGCACATTTCAGGGAAAAGTGTCATAATGTTAATTTTCATCATCAAAAAGTCCTTTTATAGGATTTATTTTTACAACACCTGCTTCAACATCAACTGAAACAATCACTTGTTTTATTGCGGGGATAAGCACTTCACTACCCTTGGGAGTTTTTATATGCCACACATCATTAGCACCTGTTTCGCTCACGTCTGTGATTGTGCCGAGAGTTTCGCCGTTATTATCATCAATAACGGTACAATCAAAAAGCTCTTGAATAAACCAAGTGCCTTTAGGTAATTTTGCATCACTTCGTTTCATATAAAGCACGGTATTTTTAAGTGCACGTGCCTTATCAATATCATCAATACCATCTAATAAGAGTATTGCCACATTGCCGTGAGGACGTGCAGAAATAACTTTTATGCTTTTTTCACCCTTGTTATCAAAATACAAGGTTTTAAACTTTTTTACAAAATCAGGTGTATCGCACCAAGGATTAAAACGCACTTCGCCTTTAATACCGTGAGTAGATACAATTTGTCCTAATTCAAGATAGTCTTTAATCATAAAAACACCTCATCCACCACTTCGTGGTCCCCCTTCCCCTCAAGGGGAAGGCAATTACAAGTTACAAAAAGGCAGACAAAATAAACCTGTCTGCCTTAATTGTAATTTTAGTCAATATCGACCTGGACTTTTTCACCTGTACGTGTTGCACCGGCTTTAACAACTGTTCTGATAGCCTTTGCAATTCTGCCCTGTTTACCGATAACTCTGCCCATATCATCTTCAGCAACGTGAAGGTGATACACAACAACACCACGGTCGTCAGCTTCATCAACAGTTACAGTTACAGCATCAGGATTTTCAACAAGTCCCTTCACTATTGTAATAAGAAGTTCCTGCATTTTCAAAAACCTTTCTTATTTAATAACGCCGCTCTTTTTAAGAATAACCTTAACTGTGTCAGTTGGCTGAGCACCGTTCTTGAGCCACTGTTCTGCTTTTTCAGCATCAATCTTAATTTCAGCAGGTTCTTTCATTGGGTTGTAATAACCAATTTCTTCGATAAATCTGCCGTCACGTGGATAACGTGAATCTGCTACTACTACTCTGTAGAAAGGAGCTCTTTTTGCACCCATTCTGCGAAGTCTCATTTTTACTGCCATGTTTGTTTCCTCCAAATATATAAAAATTTATTTTATAAACACCTTTGTGTTATATACATTACATTGGGAAGCCTCCAAAGCCACCCATACCGCCGTTCATTCCGCCACCGAAGCCCATTCGCTTCATTTTGCGTTTCATACTGCCGGAATTCATCTGCTTGAACATTTTCTGCATTTGACGATACTGATTGAGAAGTCGGTTGACGTCTTCAACCTGCATTCCGCAACCTGCTGCAATTCTGCGTTTGCGGGAAGGATTGATAATGTCAGGATTTCGGCGTTCTTTGATTGTCATTGAAAGAATAATTGCTTTCATTCTATCAAGCTGACGTTCATCAATATCGACATCCTTGACCTTTTTGTTAACACCGGGAAGCATTGAAAGAATATCTTTCATACTGCCCATTTTGTTAATCTGCTCAAACTGGTCAAGCAAATCTTCAAGGTCAAATTTGTTTTTACGAAGTTTTTCTTCAAGCTTTGCAGCCTTTTTCTCGTCAAGAGCAATTTCGGCTTTTTCAATAAGTGAAAGCACGTCACCCATTCCGAGAATTCTGGAAGCCATACGGTCAGGGTAGAAATAATCAAGTTCATCAAGCTTTTCACCCATACCGACAAATTTAATTGGCTTACCTGTAACCGCTCTTGCTGAAAGAGCCGCACCGCCTCGTGTGTCACCATCCATTTTAGTGAGAACAAGACCGTCAATTCCCAACTCGTCATTAAAGGTACTTGCTACCGTAACTGCATCCTGACCGAGCATTGCGTCAATTACAAGCAAAATTTCGTGGGGACGAACTTCACTTTTGATATTTTTAAGTTCGTTCATAAGTTCGGTATCAATATGCAAACGACCTGCGGTATCAATAAACACATAATCATAGCCCTTGTCTTTTGCAAGTTTTATTGCCTCTTTTGCAATTGTAACAGGATTTGTCTGACCCATTTCAAAAACGGGAACTCCAACCTGCTCACCCACAACCTGCAACTGCTTAATAGCAGCGGGACGATAAATGTCACAAGCAACGAGCAATGGTCTGTGATTTTCTGATTTAAGCTTTCGTGCAATTTTTGCACAGTGAGTTGTTTTACCTGAACCCTGAAGACCACACATCATAATAACCGTTGGCGGATGACTTGCATAGGCAAGTCTTGTCTGTGTGCCACCCATAAGCTCGGTAAGCTCTTCATTAACAATTTTAATAACCATTTGCGCAGGTGTAAGACTTTCCATAACCTGTGCACCGATTGCTCTTTCAGTTACCTTGGCGGTAAAATCTTTTGCAACCTTATAGTTTACGTCAGCCTCTAAAAGTGCAAGACGAACTTCTCGCATTGCCTCTTTGACGTCTTTTTCATTAAGACTACCCTTGCTTTTTAATCGTGCAAAAGCGGATTCAAGTCTGTCGGATAAACCTTCAAATGCCATAAACCCTCCTATTCTGCTAAGGAAAGTGCAATTGACTTTATCTTAACTGTTTTGTCATTAATTTCACGGGAAAGACCGTGGGACAAATTGTACTCATTGATTTCTTCAGCACATTTCACAATCTCTTCAACACTTTTTTGTAAAACAGAAGTTTTTTCAAAAAACTTAAGTTTTGACTCCATATCAAAAAGAACTGCCTCTGCCCTTTTGATTGCATCACGTACACCTTGTCGGGTAATTCCTTCATTTTCGGCTATTTCTGAAAGAGAAAGGTCATCGTTATAATAATAATTGAGGTAATCTCTTTGTTTTGTTGTAAGTGTTTCGCCATACAAATCTAAAAGCATTGACACTTCAATATTATTAGCCACAAATGACACTCCTTTCAAAAAAATAGACCTGTAAAGCATTTAAACTTTACAGGTCGGTATTATACTAAATAATATTTAATTTGTCAATAATTTTTTTGAAAAATTACGGAATTTCTACAATATCATCCCAAGCGATGCTACCACCCTTGTTGCCATCGTTACCGATTTCAACACCTGAAGGGGCACTTGTCTGTTCATCAGTTGGCTTTTCTTCAGTTTTATCAGTTGTTGATGTAGTATCATCTACCTTTGATGAAGGCTCTTCTTTTTCGTTTGAAGATGTGCTTTCATCTTTCTTGGTGGTAGTTGTTGTGCTACTATCTTTTTCATTTTTATTTTCTGACTTTTTGGTTGTTGTTTCTGTTATAAGGTCTTCAATGTTGTCATAAAAACCATCAACGTCAGTTGTTACAGGAATTTTATCACCATCAACATTAGTTACAAAGTTTTCACCATCTTCATCTTCATAAACATCAATAACATCACCATTTGCAAGAGTTACTGTATGGTCAACCTTGTAATCGTCTTCTCTATCTTTACAAGCGGCAAATGTAACAACAATTGCAAGTAACAAAACTGCTACCAAAATTATTTTTTTATTCATATGTATTTCCCCTTTTCTTTGTTTGATTTTATATTAACATATGTTTGAAATTTTTTCAAGTGGAATATTATTTCAATTCCGCAATAGTTACGCCTTCTTCACCCTCGCCGAAAGTACCAACACGGAAAGTACGTATATTGGGATGCTTTCGCAGGTGAATATGAATGCCTTTTCGCAGAGCACCGGTTCCCTTACCGTGAATAATTGTAATTTCATTGAGCCCTGTACGAAGAACACTATCAATAAATTTGTCTAAATCAAGAATTGCCTCTTCAACGGTTGTTCCACGCAAGTCAATGCTTGAATTTGATGATGCAGTGGCTTTTGATGAACCTGTATGAACCGTTCGTGAGCCGTAATTTGTTTTCTTAGGTTGTTTTTTACTGCCAATAAGACGTAAATCAGAAATGTCGGATTTCATTTTAATCATACCCGACTGCACCTGAACGGTGTTTTTCTTTTCGTCAATTGAAATAACCTCTGCCTCACTGCCGAGAGTTTTAACAAACACCCTGTCACCGATTTTCAAGGCACGTGGAAGAATATATTCGCCCTCATCCTCTTGCAATCCATTTGCAATTTCATCCATTTTATCGAGTTGTCTTCCCATTGCTGCCTTTGCTTTACGGGCAATTTCCTGATGATTTTTCTGCTTTGCAAGTTCTTTTTTTAATTGCTCAATTTCAAGTAAAAGCGAATTGCCTGCACGACGGGCATTTTCGACAATACGCTCTGCCTCTTGCTTTGCTCTTGCAATTTCTTTTTCACTTTTTTCTTTTGCAATCTGCAATGTTTTTTCCGCATTTTCTTTTTGATGAAGTATTGCCTGTTTTTCATCTTCAAGATGTTGACGGTCGTCTTCAAGGGCTTTGCGTGCAGTTTCCAATGTATCAACCGCATCTTCAAACTTTGTGTCGGACTCTGAAATTAAAGTTTTTGCGAAGTCGGTTATATCTTCGCTTATTCCCAATCTACCTGCAATTGCAAGTGCATTTGAACGGCCAGGCATACCAATTAAAAGACGATATGTGGGGCGAAGTGTTGCCACATCAAATTCGCAACAGCCATTCTCAACTCTGTTAGTCTTGAGTGCATATTCTTTAAGCTCGGAATAGTGGGTTGTTGACGCAATTCTCGCACCTTTCTGTCTTAATTTTTCAAGAATTGCAACCGCTAATGCCGCACCTTCAATGGGGTCAGTACCCGCACCCAATTCATCAATGAGCACTAAGCTTCTGTCATCGGCGGTTTTCAATATATCAACAATTGTTGTCATATGGGCAGAAAAGGTTGAAAGTGATTGCTCAATACTCTGTTCGTCACCGATATCTGCAAGAACATTATCAAATACTGAAATTCTGCTGTTGTCAGTTACGGGAAGCATAAGTCCGCACTCTGCCATTAAAGTCAATAAACCAATCGTTTTTATAGAAACAGTTTTACCGCCCGTATTTGCACCCGTAATAACCAAAGAATCAAAATCAATGCCGAGAGAAATATCAACGGGCACAACTGTTTTAGGGTCAATTAGCGGATGACGTGCTTTTTTGAGTAAAATCTCACCGTCATTGTTTAAAATTGGGCGACTCGCTTTCATTTTATAAGCAAGATGTGCCTTTGCGAAATGCAAATCCAACATTACCGCTGACTCAAAGCTTATTTTAATAGTATCTTGAAACTCCCCTGCCATTTGCGACAATTCCGCAAGAATTCTTTCGATTTCGTCCTGCTCACGACTTTCAAGGACTTTGATTTCATTATTTGCCTCAACCACTGCGGCGGGTTCAATGAATACGGTTGCACCGCTACCCGATGTATCGTGCACCATACCAGCCACTTCGCCACGATGCTCTGCACGGACCGGCACAACAAATCTACCGTTTCGCTGAGTGATTATTCCGTCACGCAACACCTTGGAATAGTGTGACGAATGAATCATCGAGTCCAGTTGTTCACGGATTTTATTTTCGTAATGACGTTTTTTTCGTCTTATTTCTTTGAGTTCGGGTGATGCATTATCACTGATTTCTGTTTCGGAAAGAATTGCATTGGTAATTCGTTCTTCAAGATATTTATTGGGATAGAGGGAATTGAACAAATCATCAAGTGCAGTTTCCATACCCGCACATTTTTCGTGCCACACGGTAATGCCACGGATAATCTTTAGAGTTACTGCAATCTTTAAAAGTTCACCCGCTGACAATGAGCCACCTGCACTCGCTCTGCTTAATGCGTTATTCACATTTTGAAGTCCGCCAAAAGACGGAGCACCGAATTTGGCAATAAAAACATAGGCCGCCTCGGTTTTATCGAGCAACTCTAATACCTCAAAATAATCTGTTTGCGGTTTGATTTCAAGTGCTTGAAGCTTTGCATCGGCACTTGAAGCAGTATCGCTTAACATTTTGAGAATTTTATCAAGTTCAAGAGAAATGTAATGTTTATTTGTAATCATTTTTTATACCTTTATAGAATTATAAAAATCAAGCGTTTTAAAACTACGTTGTAATTTGGATAATAAATATTTTTCTGTTATATATGATAAATCCGGAATTGCGTAGTCCTCTAATTTAAAAGAATAGATTTTTTCAAAATCTGAAAATGCAATATGGCGAAGTGCTTTGACAAGCCCAATATCAAGTTGAAACAATGCGGATGACGACATACAGTTTTCACAATAAAGAAGACCGTCTTCAACATCAAAATACATTGTGTTTGTTTCGTATTCACCGCAACGGTCACAGGCTATTAAATTGGGCATAAAGCCCCCGATACACATAAGCCTTAATTCTGTAATTGCTTTAATCTGTTCGTTGGGCATTGTGCCCTTTGCAAGAAAATGCAACGAATTAAGAATCAGTCTTAAATATTCTTCGGCGGGCTCATCCTCTTGCACAAGTGAAATTACAAGTTCGCCGAAATACTGTGCCAATGAAATTTTATCTAAATCTTCACGAAGTGCGAAAAAGGTTTCTACGGGTTCAGCCTCATCAATTATGTAGCTATCCCTTGTTTTATAAAGGGATAATTTTGAATAGCAGAACATTCCCGTAGCACTGTTTTTACGGTTTTTTAAAGATTTTGCACCACGGACAAAAGCACGTACAAGCCCGTTATGGCGGGTAAGCACCGTAACAAGCTTGTCTTTTTCACCTATATTCTGTTCTTTGAGTATCAGACCATCCGTATTCGTCCTCATCGTACAAATCCTCGTCATTTTGCGGTTTTTTATTCTGCAGGGATTTATACATTAAATAATCCTCTACCTTACCGCTATGTGTAAATTTGCTCCATATTGCCATTTTATCCATACAAATTACCGCCTTTGATTGTTTTCATTAGTAATTTGTACGGTTTGTCATTAAATATTAGTGGTAAAAATATTGGGAATTAGAAATTTAATCCAATCCGAAATTATGAATAAGTCCCTCACGATTTCGCCAACCCTCTTTAACCTTTACCCAGCATTGAAGATTGATTTTACAACCGAAGAAATTTTCCATATCTTGACGGGCATAGGTTGAAATCTTTTTAAGCATATTTCCACCCTTGCCAATAATAATTCCCTTATGGCTATCACGTTCACAGAAAATAGTTGCTTCAACATCCATTATTCCGTCACTGCGTTCACGCATTTTTTCAATGCTTACTGCCGTTCCGTGCGGAATTTCTTTATCAAGCAGACGAAGCATTTTTTCTCGGATAATCTCACCTGCAAGTACTCTTTCGGGCTGGTCTGTGAGAGTATCATCAGGGAAAAAGTGCTCTGACTCAAAACTGAGTTTTTTGAGTTCTTCTAAAAGTTCTTTTATTCCACTACCGTTTTGTGCAGAAACGGGAACAATTGCTTCGAAATCATAATGCCCTGTCATTTCTGCAATACGTGAAATAAGACTTTCTTTATCTTTTACTGTATCAATTTTATTGATTGCAAGAATTGCGGGGTTTTTACCTTTCTTGATTTTTTCAATAAGTTCAAGCTCTGCAGGATTCAAATCCCCCGTAGGCTCAACTACCAAAAGACAAGCATCAACACCCTCAATACTATCACTTACCGCCTTAACCATTTTTTCACCCAATTTAGTTTTGGGTTTATGAAAACCTGGTGTATCGGTAAATACCAACTGAACATTATCGTCAGTTGTAAGCACACCCATTATTCTTGTGCGTGTAGTCTGTGGTTTTGAAGATACAATTGCAATTTTTGTGCCTAAAAGTTTATTAAGAATTGAGGATTTGCCCACATTGGCTTTTCCTACTATGCTTATAAAAGCGGTTTTTGGTGTATTCATTTATTCTCCTTGTTTTTAAAAGGTATTCCTTTAAATATGAAAATTGTAAAAATTATTACTGAAAGTATAAATAAGACTATTGCTATTGGGTTGGCAATAAAATATGCAAAAAGTTTTTGAAATGCTTCCGGCTGATACATAACTGAAACACCGCAAAGCACGGCAAATATTGTAAATACAAGTACTGCCCCTGCAGCGCAATCCTTTGCTATTTTACCGTTTGATGTATGTTTTTCACCATATAGGTCAACGGCACGTTCAATTGCTGTATTGATTAACTCACCACCAAGAACAAGTCCGTTTGCAAGTAAAAGAATTGCAATTTGAGTTCTTGTAATTTCAAAAAAATCAAAGGCAAAGAGAAAGAAAAACATATAAATCATACATACGGTATGTATTCGCATATTACGTTCAAGAATTAAGCAAGTTAAAATTCCTTTAAAAGCATATACAAAGCTTTTAAAAAGACTTATTAAATCTTTCATAATTTAATCATCCTTGTAAGTTTAAAAATGTACTTGGCAATTTTAAAACTTATTCTCCGTCAAAGTAATAGCTTCCGTTTCGTTTAAGTCCGATACGGGTAAGTACAGTTTCTTCTTTTTCACGCATTTTAACTGCCTCAAGACCGCCGTTTTCGTGGTCATAACCGAGAAGATGAAGAAGTGAATGAACTGTTAAAAAGCCTATCTCTCGTTGAAGTGTATGGCCGTATTTTTCAGCCTGTTCATATGCGTGTTCAATTGAGATTATAATATCACCAAGCACTTTTGCACCTGTGTCAAGATTTGTGTCGTACTCGCCGTTTTCACCCATTGGGAATGAAAGAACATCGGTGCTTTTATCTATTTTTCTGTGCTTAAGATTTAATTCGTGAATGGTTGCATCATCTACAAATGTGACACTGATTTCTGCAGAATCGGTAAAACCCTCATTTGCAAGTACCGCCTTACAACAACGGCGTACAAGCATTCTCACACCTGTGGGAATTTTCATTACATTCTGCTGATTATCAATAATTACTCTGAGTTTCTCGTTCATTTCTTTTGCCTCATTTCCTGCTTTTCATAAGCCTTAATAATATCCTGAACAAGACGGTGTCTTACCACATCTTTTTCTGTGAATACATTTATTGCAATATCGTCAATTCCTTTAAGAATTTTCATCGCCTCAACAAGTCCCGATTTTTTACCGTCGGGTAAGTCAATCTGAGTTACGTCACCCGTTACAACAATTTTAGAATTAAAGCCCAAACGAGTTAAGAACATTTTCATCTGTTCACGGGTGGTATTCTGTGCCTCGTCAAGAATGATAAAGCTATCATCAAGGGTACGACCTCTCATATATGCCAAGGGCGCTACCTCAATGCTACCTCTCTCTTGATAACGTTGAAAACTCTCTGCACCCAACATATCAAAAAGTGCGTCATAAAGCGGACGAAGATATGGGTCAACCTTCTGTTGCAAATCACCGGGAAGAAATCCTAATTTTTCACCCGCTTCAACGGCAGGACGTGTAAGTATTATACGGTTAACTTCTTTTGCACGGAATGCATTTACTGCCATTGCCACTGCAAGATAAGTTTTACCCGTACCCGCAGGACCCGCACCCAAAGTGATTGTATTATTCTTGATTGCTTCAAGATATTTCTTTTGACCCAAGGTCTTGGGTTTGATTGGTTTACCTTTTGCAGTAATGCAGACGCAGTCACCCGTCATTTCTGCAAGTTTATCTTCGTTGCCCTCATTCACAAGTGACAACACATAACGGATATTCTGTTCTGAAAGTGTTTCACCACGGTTAATGAGAAGTAAAAGCCCATTGATTGCTCTTGTGGCTTTTGCAACATTCTCTGCTTCACCGCTTATTTTAAGTTCAGAGCCACGGCTGACAATTTTAACATTATACTGTGCCTCAACCATACGCACATTTTCGTCAAAGTTGCCAAACAAACTGACAGTTTGTTCCATTCTGTCAACGTTAATTACCTGTTCAAACATTTTAAAACTACCTTATTTTGAAAATTTTAGTAAAATTTAACATATTATAACACAATTTTTATGCAATGTCATTAGTTTTTTCTACATAAATTTCTTGTAAAACACCAATTTCTTGCTCACATTCTGCATAAAATGTAAAATTCATTTCATTGTTTTCAGTTTTTTCTTCTATATATGAGTTTTTTATTTCACAGATTTCAAGAAGTTCTTTCGTAAACAATGCAGAGTTGAATAATGATATTTTCTTTTGCATTTCTTGGTCTAAGTCTATTTTTTCTTTTGAAAAATCACATCCATACTCCGTTATTATTCCCAACGGTAACAGCATTTCTTCGCTTTTGACAAAAGATTTATGAGATGTGAAATAGTTTTGCGGAACTTTAGTACCTAATGGAATTTTTAAACCAAAAAAGAAAATTGACTTACGTTTTTTCTCTTTTTCAATATTAAAAACCGAAAAATTATTACTATTGAAATTAGCTTGTTTTTTGACGAGTGCTTTTACATATCCGTCAGCATGAATTGCAGTCTGTGTACCGTCAGTATGAGTGATAATTCCGCTGACTAACAAATCCCCTTTAACCACTGCCGAGCCGGGTTTTACTTCTTCGTTGCCGTACAGAACATCTATGCTTAAAATCAAGCCATCTTCTGATGCGACAAGATTTGTGGGCTTTGAATTATCATACATTTCGGGAGCATCTGTTTTTTCACGCACCTCAATCACCAATACTGTACCTTTTTTGTTAATCTTTGCCCACGACAATTTTTCATTGTCACGCATTACCGAAACTGTTGCATTTTCAAGGTCGAGGTCTGAAATTTTAGCACCCACTTCAATCCCGTAATTTTCAAATTGCGAGAGTAAATAATCGCTATCAATACTCTCATTACCCACAACGGATACACTCCACACGAACTGTGTTAATGTGATTATAATTATTGATGACAAGAGCACTCCTGCCACTATGCCCACTCGTCTTTTATATTTTTTCAATAAAAAAATCATACCTTTTTTATCGGTACAGATAACCCGCATACCCGATTTTTTTGCAGGTCTGCGAATACTTAAATACCCGTCAATTGTTGTACTTGCACTTATATTTCCGTTTACATTTCTTATGTTCCACAATGGTATCCCTTCTTTTGTGCACAAATTTATAAATCTGTCGGCAAATCCGCCGTAAGCCTTAAAATTTATGTAACCGAAAAAATATCTTATTAACTCAATTAGCAGCATATTATCACCTATGAAACAAAAGTTATTCCTGTAAAAATTCCGCTTATAACAGCAATTTCACTGTCAAAGGATTTAATCAGCAATTCATCGCCCTCTATGCTAATAACAAGTTCACCCGCATTGAGTTTAATGAGATTTTCACCGTATTCAACCACGCCCTTGCACCCGTCAATAATCAATTCTTTGTTGCCAAGCATTTCAATTTTTGGAACATTCATAATTTCATCGGGTAATTTGAATATTTTTTTCTCTTTTCGCTTTCGTGCCACACTATGCACCCCACTTATCTGTTTATAAAATATATGAAATCAAAATGTAAAAATTCATTATCATAGATTTTACGAAATATATTATTATGGAGTGTGAATTTATGATTGCTTTTACAAAAATTAAAAAATACGTATTACCGCTTTTATGTATAGGAATAAATCTGTATTTCATTTTCAAAATGCCCCATTCAATAAGCGATGGGGTTACAAAAGGCATTCAAATCTGTTTTAATACAATTTTGCCGTCACTTTTTCCCTTTATGGTGGTATCTTCATATATTTCGAAAACTGATTTACTCTCACCATTTTACAGAATTTTTTCACCTATTACCAAATATTTATTCAGGCAACCACCACACACATTGCCTTTAATTATTCTTTCAATGATTGGCGGTTTTCCCGTTGGAATAAAAAGCATTGCAAATGACTATAATGACGGAAAAATCACGCAAAATCAGGCAAAGAGATTGTGTATGTTCTGTATGAACGGCGGACCTGCTTTTGTGATTACTGCGGTGGGAGTCAATATGCTGGGAAGTGTGCGTGCGGGAATTGTAATTTATATATCACTTTGTGTTTCATCACTAATTCTTGGATTTGTGTCGTCATTTTTTGATGATAAAAAAACAGGTCCAAATTCAATTTTAAGCCTTACACAAAGCCCCACGATTGCGATTTCTTCTGCTGTTATTGACAGCACCCATGCAATGCTTGGAATTTGTGCCTGGATTGTGCTTTTTAGCGGAATTGCAGAGTGCATTTCTTCATTAAACATAAATAATAACCTTATTATTGCAATCACCTCTGTTCTTGAGGTCACAAAAGGTTGTTTGGGGACTGCGGGTAAATTTTCATTACCCATCATAACGGCGATTATTGGGTTTGGTGGGATTTGTGTTCATTGTCAAATACTTTCATTTTTACAGATTACAAAACTTAAATACATAAGATTTCTTGTGGGGCGAATTTTAAACGGTGCTTTGGGTGCAATAATCTGCCATTTTCTATTAATGATATTCCCTGTTGATATTCAAACTTCGGTCAATATGGGAAATATGACCGTATCTGCTTTTTCTGTGTCAATTCCCGCATTTTTGTCTTTGATTGTTATGTGCATTACTATGATTTTGGATATTGATAACAGACGAAAAATGTGTTAAAATCAATTTGGATAAAAAGCAGGTGATAATTTTGAAAAAACTATTAAATAAAAAAGAAATATCCCCATCTTGCTCATATTGTGAATATGGCAAACTCTCACCCGACGGTGAAACGGTTTTGTGCAAGAAAAAAGGTGTTGTTGAAAAGGATTTTTCGTGCAGGAAATTCTCTTATGATGTTTTAAAAAGGCAACCAAAAAGACCCTTGCCACTTCAAAAATTCGATGAAGAAGATTTTACACTTTAATACATAGAAAAAGTCACTCTACTGCAAAGATAGAGTGACTTTTTTGCATAAAAACGGCGGGAGCATAGCCCCCGCCCTACAATGTTAATTTTTAATTATCTCTTGCTCTTGAAAAGGTCAAGGATGTCGCCCATATCTTCGTCAGCACCGAAGTTGCTGTTTGAGCTGATGTCGTCCATTGAAGAACCGTACATTGGCTTCTTAGCCATACCGTTCTTATCAAGACCGAAGCCAGTTGCGATAACTGTTACGAACATTTCGTCGTCAAGTTTTTCGTCAAATGCAACACCGAAGATGATGTTTGCGTCGTCATCAGCCTGTGAACGAATAATGCCTGCTGCTGTATCAACATCTTCAAGAGTGATGTCAGGAGATGCTGTGATGCTGATGATAACACCCTTAGCACCTGCGATTGTTGTTTCAAGAAGAGGACTTGAGATAGCATCGTTAGCTGCCTGCTCTGCCTTATCTTTACCACTTGCGTGGCCGATACCCATATGAGCATGACCTGCGTCCTTCATAACTGAAGTAACGTCAGCAAAGTCAAGGTTGATGAATGCAGGCATTGTGATAAGGTCAGTAACTGACTTAACACCCTGACGAAGAACGTCGTCAGCAATACCGAATGCGTTAGCAAATGTAATTCTCTGCTCTGAAACATATTTAAGTCTTTCGTTAGGAATAACGATAAGTGAGTCAACGTGCTGTGAAAGTTCAGCGATACCTGCCTCAGCCTGCTTCATTCTGTGGTTACCCTCAAATGCGAAAGGCTTTGTAACGATACCAACTGTAAGAATGCCCTTTTCTTTTGCGATTTCAGCAATGATTGGAGCTGCACCTGTACCTGTGCCGCCGCCCATACCGGCTGTAACGAATACCATCTGTGTACCTGAAAGAGCTTCAATGATTGCGTCACGGCTCTCTTCTGCTGATTTCTGACCAACTTCAGGTTTTGCACCTGCGCCACGGCCTGCAGTTACCTTTTCACCAATCTGAATTTTTGAATCTGCAAGTGAACGTGTAAGAGCCTGCTTATCTGTATTAATTGCGATAAGTTCTACTCCGCCGATACCTGCTTTAGCCATACGGTCAACTGCGTTTCCGCCACCGCCACCAACGCCGATAACTTTGATATTTGCGATGTCCTGATACTGATTATCAATTTCGAATGCCATTTTAAACATCCTCCTATGTATATTTTCACACCTAATTATGCATTATAGTGCTTTTATTTTATCATTATTAAAAAATAATTGCAATATATATTGTATATATTTTTTTTGTTTTTTTAATTTTTTTACTGTTTTTTAAAGAATTTTTAATAAATTATGCCGCCGTTGAAACTTCAGTTGAACTCTCCTCCTCAACTGCACTGTCTAAAGAGGTATTTTCGTCTGTTGCTTCTTCACTCTGTGGCTCTGTTGTTGAGGTTTCTTCAGACCAGAAGCCCTTACCCTCAACCGTCAAATTGATTGTACCCTTATACAACTCATTTTCTTCATTTTGGGTGTCAATTGCAGCCTTGCCCAAGTCAATTTTTTTCTGCAAATTGTTTTTATCGGTTTCACCCAATTCAAGAGTTATTCTGCCCTGATACACAAGGTTTATGTTGTAAATATCTGACAAATCAATTGAAGTAATGTCTTTTAGTCCGCCTTTTTCGCAGGCTTCACGAATTGTCTTTAATTTTTCAAGAGAATTTTCATTTGGAAGAACAATGTACTTGCCCAACTCTGCCGACTCTATTTCTCCGAAATTTATTATAGTAATTGTTTCGGCTACATATTCAAGGTCCTCTTCAAGAACTTTTCCGTCTTTATCGAGCAATGTAAAATAGCCGTTTGATACAATTGCATATGCCGCTTCTGTTTTTGTAATTATCAATTCAAGTGTTGATGGTAAACGTCTTTTTATTTTCACCGACCCAACATATGGAAGCTTAGTTGTAACTGCCTCATTAATTTTATCTTTTGAAAGAAAAATCAAATTGTCACCCACAACAACATTACTTGCTTCGATTATATCTTCAGATGAATATACCGCATCACCCGACACATTTATTTGATTTATATTAAAAAATATTGTCAACGCAAGAACAATACCAACCACCAAAAAGACAACGCATATAGCTGAACGGATAATAATTTTCTTTCGTCTGTTCTTTTTTCTTCTTAGATTGGTACGGTGCACAATGCGTTCATCACCCGAAAGTTGTTGATTTCGGGAAGTATTTGAATTATTTGTCCGTTTCATTGCATTTCACCCTTTTTATGTCCGCACCTAAGTATTCAAGCACTTTTTCAATTTCTTCATAACCACGGTCAATGTGATGAATTTCACTGACCTCTGTTGTGCCGTTTGCCACAAGACCCGCAAGTACCATTGCTGAACCACCACGCAAATCGGTTGACTTAACCACAGCACCATTCAAGGATTTCACACCTTCAATTACTGCCATTCGTCCTTCTACACTAATTTTTGCACCAAAGCGCAAAAGCTCACCAACGTGTTTAAAACGACTTTCAAATATATTTTCTACAATTACACTCGTACCCTCTGCCACTGCGGTCAGTGCCATTATCTGCGATTGAACATCAGTAGGGAAACCCGGATACGGCATTGTTCTTATCATTCTTATTCTTCTTAAATGTTCGGGAGCACTAAGGCACACCCATCTACCACTAACGGTAATATCGCACCCCGCCTCACGCAAGGGCTCAATCACAGGACCTATATGGGACGGAATAATCTCTTTCAAGCATATTCTACCTTGTGTCATAGCCGCCGCAATCAGATAGGTTGAGGCAACAATTCGGTCGGGAATTACCGTATGCTCTGCTGATTTTAGACTCTGTACTCCGTCAATGGTTATTGTACTGTCGCCTGCTCCGTGAATTTTTGCTCCGCAACGATTTAGAAAGTCTGCTAAATCGCTGATTTCGGGCTCACGAGCGGCATTACTAATTATTGTTGTACCCTTTGCAAGAACTCCTGCAAGAATTGCATTTTCAGTTGCACCCACACTTGGGAAAGAGAGGGTTATTCGAGTACCGTGAAGTCCTTTTTCTTCTGCCGAGCAGGTTATAAAACCATTCTCCGTAGTGATTGTTGCACCGAATTGTTCCATTGCTGAAAGGTGCAAATCAATGGGACGAAGTCCAATTTCGCATCCACCCGGAGTTGATAACACGGCTTTACCCATTCTACCCAATATTCCGCCAAGAAAAACAATGGATGAACGCATTTCACGCATCAAGTTGTCGGGTACGTGGTTTTTACAGACACCTGTTGAATCAACAATTACCGTATGACCTTCATTAGTTACTGTACAACCTAAATACTCAAGGATTTTAATTGTGGCATCAACATCTGATAATCTTGGGCAATTATGTATCACTGACACTCCATTGACAAGAAGTGTGGCAACGAGTATGGGCAAAACACTGTTTTTTGCACCCTGAACTGAAATTTCACCGCTCAGACGTTTTCTGCCGTTAATTATAATTTTTTCCAATTTTCACACGCCCTTTACAGTATGACAAAATGTACTTGCGTGACATACTATGCAGAGGTATGAATTTTTGTTAAACGAGAGATTGTATTATTGTACAAATTTCTGCGAGTGCATTATTTTTTGCATTTGCACCTGCATTTTTTGAAATATTTTGAAGCTTTGTTCTGTCGTTTTTCAAATCACGAACAGCATTTGCGAGAGCTTCTCCGTTAAGATTTTTTTCTTCTATGAGAATTGCACCATCATTTTCAACAAGCGTCATCGCATTATGGAACTGATGATTTTCAGCAACGTAAGGTGACGGAATAAGGATTGAAGGCTTACCGCAACCCTGTAGCTCACTAAGGGTTATAGCACCTGCTCTGCAAATCACAAGGTCTGCCGCCGCCATACATAAGTCCATATCGGTAATGTATTCTCGAAAATCAATTTCATTAGCTAGTGTTATATCGCTCAAATTCTGTTTCATAGTATCATACCCTGCCTTACCTGCGGCGTGAATATGATAATATTTGCCCGAGCCGTTATGATGCTTTATAAGCTCTGTAACCGCCTCGTTAATACGACGGGCACCAAGCGAACCGCCAAAGGATAAAATAACAGGTCTTGAGTCAAGTCCTAATTTTTCCTTAGCTTCTTGCTTAGTAATCTTTAAAAGCTCGGTTCTTATGGGGTTTCCTGTTATGACAGGTTCTTTATTAAGTTTTAAGTAACGCTTCGCTTCAGGCATTGCAAGCATAATAGCGTTGGTGCGTTTTATAAGCATTTTGGTAGTAACACCAGGGAATGCGTTTTGCTCGTGAATTGCGTTTTTAATACCTAATTTTGCGGCTTCTCTAAGGACAGGGCCGCTAACGTAACCGCCTGTGCCGATTACTATATCGGGCTGTAACTCCTTTAGAATTTTTCTAGCCTCAGCCGAAGAAGTAACTGCCTTATATACAGCGTCAATATTTCTTTTTATATTTTTAAGGCTAAGTGAACGCTGAAATCCCGCAACCTCGATGGTGTGGAAATCGTAACCTTTTTCGGGGACCAAACGTGCCTCGAGCTTATCGGGAGTTCCGATATAGCTTATACGAGCATCAGGATGTTTTTCTTTTATATATCCTGCAAT
>JAZNZJ010000054.1:0-8950 GCA_045594885.1 Candidatus Fimenecus sp.
GGTGACGTAACTGGTGATGGAATGCCAACAGGTGACGACGCATGGGCAATTTCAGAATATGAAGTTACATACGGCGAAGTTGACTTCCAGTACAATATTGGTCAGAATGCTGTTAACAACTCTTATGAATGGATTTATTAAATTTTCAAAGACGGGCTTTATGCTCGTCTTTTTTTGTGTAATTATAGCAGGTTGGGTATGAGTGTCCACAAGACGCACACACCCAACCGTTTTCACTTGTTGAACAAAGTGAATTTGTCGGGGTAATTTTAATTTTACCCCCCTCAGTCAATTTCTTGCGAAATTGACAGCTCCCCCTCAAGGGTGGAGCCTTGATTTAGCCTTCCCCTTGAGGGAAAGGCTAAAGACCCTACAACCCCCAAATCATCTAACTATTTTCCGCTCCCTCCGTGAGGGAGCTGTCTGCGAAGCAGACTGAGGGAGTAATATAACTAACAACAAACTCCCTCCGTCTTTTGCTATGCAAAATCCACCTCCCTCGACGAGGGAGGAAAGAAACGGGTCGTCGAGACCGCTGACCCCTACGAAATCAACCAAACAATCCCCAATTCATATTATCATCACAAATCAATTATAAAAGGTAATTTACGCAAATTTCACTATTCCCATCTTGACACAATGTTCATTTTTGTGTAAAATATAAAAGATAGTATGGGATATTGGTGTTTTAATATCTTTAAATACTACATCAACTTAATTTCATTACATATTTTTGATATATTTTTTGAAATTAAATATTATTTTTAGGAGGTACCGACAATGGATACTACTGGTATTATTGTTGCCGTTATCTCTGCTGTTGTATTTGGTGTTCTCGGGTTTGTTATTGGCGGTTTGTACCGCAAAAAAGTTGCCGAGGCAAAAATTGGCTCTGCCAATGAAGAAGCATTAAGAATTGTTAATCAGGCGGTCCAGACTGCTGAAAGTAAGAAAAAAGAAGCTATTCTTGAAGCTAAAGATGAAATACACAAGTTAAGAAACGAAGTTGACAAAGAACTCCGTGAAAGACGTGCAGAGGTTCAACGACAAGAACGAAGAATTGTTCAAAAAGAAGAAAATCTTGACAAGAAAACGGAAAATCTTGAAAAGAAAGAAGAAGTACTCGCTGAAAAAATTAAGGCTGCCGATTTGAAAATCGATGAAGTTGAAATGCTCAAACGCAGTCAACTTGAAATGCTTGAAAAAATCAGCGGTTACTCAAAAGAGCAGGCAAAGGCTCTGCTTATGCAGGAACTTGACGAACAGCTTACTCACGAAAAGGCTCTCAAAATTCTTGATTTTGAGCAGAGAACACGTGACGAGAGTGACAATCTTGCCCGTGAAATCATCACAGGTGCAATTCAACGTTGTGCTGCTGACCATGCGGCTGAGGCTACCGTTTCTGTTGTAGCTCTTCCAAATGATGAAATGAAGGGCAGAATTATCGGCCGTGAGGGTCGCAACATCAGAACTCTTGAAACTATTACAGGTGTTGACCTTATTATTGACGACACACCTGAAGCAATCACAGTTTCAAGTTTTGACCCTGTTCGCCGTGAGGTTGCTCGTTTGACTCTTGAAAAACTTATTCAAGACGGCAGAATTCACCCCGCTCGCATTGAAGAAATGTTTGAAAAATCAAAACGTGAGGTTGAATACACAATCAAGCAGACAGGTGAACGTGCGGTTGTTGATGCAGGTGTTAACGGTGTGCATCCTGAACTTGTTAAGCTTCTCGGTAAACTTAAATACCGTACAAGTTTTGGTCAGAATGTTCTCAATCATTCACTTGAGGTTTCATATATCGCAGGTCTTATGGCACAAGAAATTGGTGCAGATGTGAAACAGGCTAAACGTGCCGGTCTTCTTCATGATATTGGTAAGGCTCTTGACCGTGAATTTGAGGGTACTCACATTGAACTCGGTGTTGAGGCTGCGAAGAAATACAAAGAAAATGACAATATTGTTCACGCAATTCAGGCTCACCACGGTGAAATTGAAGCTAAAACTATTGTTGCAGTGCTTGTTCAGGCTGCTGATGCTATTTCTGCGGCTCGTCCGGGTGCAAGACGTGAAAATGTTCAGAATTACATAAAACGTCTTGAAAAACTTGAAGAAATCGCAACTTCATTTGACGGTGTTGAAAAATCATTTGCTATTCAGGCAGGCCGTGAAATCAGAATTATGGTTAACCCTGAAACTGTTTCAGATGAAAAGATGGTTATTGTTGCACGTGATATTGCCAAGAAGATTGAGGATGAACTTGAATATCCCGGTCAGATTAAGGTTAATATTGTACGTGAAAATCGTGTAATCGACTTTGCAAAGTAAGAACCTCGAAACATAACGAAATTAAAAATTTCTATGTTTCAGAGAACCTTGTTACTCGCTTTGCTCGTAAAAGAAAAAATTAGCGTCTTTTCACTTTTTCGCCCTTGACTTACACTCGTAAGCCTTGCGGTCTCAAAAGCAAAAATACATCTAATTTTAAACACTTTGAATAACAAGAATATTATTTAACAATGCCCCGTTGTCTTTCGGCTTCGGGGCACAATAAATTAGAAAACAATTAAATTTTATATATAGAAACGGTGTGCTTATGTCACGCATAATTAAAATTCTTTGCGTTGGTGATGTGGTCGGGGTATCCGGTTGTGAATTCTTACGCAAAAAGTTAAACACTTTCAAAAAAGAGAATAATATTGATGTCTGCATTGTGAATGGCGAGAATTCCGCTGTCGGCAACGGTATGCTGCCCCAATCCTGTGAGCATATTTTTACAAGTGGTGCAGATATGATTACGGGCGGTAATCATTCACTTAAAAGACGTGAGATTTTTGATTACCTTGACCGCAATGAAAATGCTATTCGTCCTGCAAATTACGGCGATGGTGTATGGGGCAAGGGTTACGGAATTATCGACAAAGGTGCTTACAGAGTGGGTGTAATAAACCTTTTGGGTAGGGTTTGGCTTGAAGGTCATCTTGACCCATTTGATACTGCCGATAAAATCATAAATGAACTGAAAAAAGAGACTAATGTTATATTGGTTGACTTTCACGCAGAGGCAACTGCCGAAAAAAAGGCTCTTGGCTATTATCTCGACGGCAAAGTCAGTGCCTTTTTCGGTACGCATACCCATATCCAGACTTCAGATGCTCAGGTTATGAAAAATGGCACGGGTTATATTACCGATTTGGGTATGACGGGCCCCGAAGAATCAGTTTTGGGTGTAAAAAAAGAGATTATAGTTGAAAAATTCCGCAAGGGATTTACAACTATGTTTGAAACTGCCGACACTCCGCCATTTATGCAGGGTTGTATTTTCACCGTTGATTGCGGTAGCGGTAAAACACTCAAGGCAGAAGCGATAACTGTGAGGTGACGCATATGAAAAATGGGATAAAATTCATAGCATTATTCTTATGCGTTGTTTTATTGTTTTCTGCTTGTAAAAAAGAAGAAAATTCTCAACAGACTACTGAATCAACCACCGAGGAAACAACGCAAAATGTAGTTGCAGAAAATTCTGCACCAAAAGGTGACGGAAAAATAACACTTCCATTTAATGAGAGTGACGGGTTAAATCCTTTCTTTGCAAAGAGTTATGAAAATCTATACATCACCGAGATGTTATTTGATTCGCTATTTGATGTAAACAGTACTTACGATGTTGAAAATTCGATTGCGAAAAACATTTCGGTGAGCGGTAACGTTGCTACAGTGACATTGCGCTCAGATGCACATTGCAGGGGCTCAAACCCCATAAACGCAAGTGATGTTGTGTATTCCTTTAATCTTGCAAAGGCTTCATATGGTTGGTCGGGAATGCTCAACGGCATTTCGTCAGCAACGGTTAAATCTGCTTATTCGGTTGATTTTGCCTTGGATTACTCCGACATTTATGTGGCGGGCAAGCTCATATTCCCCATTGTAAAAGAAGGCACGGCGGATATTGCAACTGCAATTCCTACGGGTAGCGGGGAGTATTATTTCTCAGAAAATAAACTTATAAATATTGCTGACAATTCAAAGATGATATCACTTTATTCAATCGGCACACGTGAGAGTGCAGAAAATGCATTTAAAATTGGTGCGACAGATGTGTTTTTCAGCGATTTGTCAGATTGCAATTATTCCGGTGTTACGGGCAATGTGCAGGATATAGTGCTTGGCAATATGGTTTATCTTGGACTTAACAGTGACCGTGGTGCATTGACAAAGCATATAAGAAGTGCAATTGCCACAAAAATTGATAGTGAAGAAATTGTGATTTCATCATATCAGGGTCACGGTGTGGCGGTAAAAACACCTGTAAGTCCTGAAAGCACGGTCAAAAACGAGCTTACTGAAACAGAGAAAAAAGGAAATACAGAACTTGCAAATAAAATTCTTGACCGTTGCGGTTATATCAGATATTCAGGCAACGCAAAAACAAATGGTGCTTATTTGTTATCATTTTCATTGATAGTTAATAATGACAATAAATTCCGTGTAGCTGCGGCTTATAATATTGCAGATTCCTTGAAAGAAATAGGCTTTCTTATTAGAGTTGAAGCCTTGAATTATCAAGATTATCAAGAACGCATTTCGTCGGGCAATTATGATATGTATTTAGGCGAAATTAAGCTTGACGGTACATTGGATATTTCTGCATTTTTCACGGATACGGGTTTTGTAAGTGCGGGAATAAATAAAAATGAAAAAGCGGCGACAGAATATTTTCGTTACCGTGCAGGTGAAATTACCGCAAAAGAATATTACGATATTTTCATTGAAGAATATCCTTTTGTGCCATTGTTATTCAGAACGGGTTATGTGGTGAATTCGGCTGATTTGACAATTGAACTATCAGAAGCACCATTTTCATTATACAATTTTTAAGAGGTAGTTAAAAATGAAGTTCTCTGACGATATTAAATACATTAAGGGAGTCGGCGAAGCAAGGGCAACTGCGTTTCGTTCTCTTGGTGTGTCAACCGTCGGGGAACTTTTGCGTTTTTATCCCCGAGCATATGAGGATTGGGGCAACATTACCCCAATCTCACAATGTATTATCGGCGAAAATGTATGCATAAAGGCAACTGTAATGTTTCCGCCGAAAAATCAGCGAGTTAAGGGCGGAATGTTGATTGCAAAAGGCACTGTTACTGATGGTGACGACGTAGTTGCGGTCACATTTTTCAACAATAAATTCATTGATAAAATGCTAAAGAGCGGTGAAGAATACCTTTTTTACGGTAAAATAACTCTCGGCAAGTTTTCAGCCCGTGAAATGATTTCACCAATGTTTGTAAAAGCTCAACAGAGTGTGGAGATTAAACCAATTTATCCGCAGAACAAGAATATCACATCAAAAACAATTCAAACAACTATGCAGAATGCTTTGAATAGTATTGATGAAATTCCCGACTATTTACCTGCGTACATACTTGAAAGATATAATTTGATAAGTCTTGACAAAGCAATCAGAGATATTCATTTTCCTAAAAATGACGGTGATTTGCAAAAGGCTCGTGACAGATTGATTTTTGATGAATTGTTTATTCTTCAATTGAGCTTACTCACCTTAAAGGAAGACAATTCCGGTGTTGATACAAACAATATCGTAAAAAAAGATTATACAGAAGAATTCTTCAATGTTTTACCTTTTGAGCCCACCAATGCACAGAAAAGAGCGGTTGCAGAAGCAATAAAGGATATGCAAAGCAGTAAGCAGATGAACAGACTTTTGCAGGGTGATGTTGGTAGCGGTAAAACTGCTGTGGCGGCATCAATTGTTTATACTGCAACAAAAAACGGTATGCAATCGGCGCTTATGGCACCTACCGAAGTGTTGGCAGTTCAGCATTTTGAAACATTCAACCGACTTTTTGAAAACAGCGGTATAAAATGTGAGCTTTTAACAGGCAGTACAAAGGCTAAAGAGAAAAAAGAAATAAAAGAAAGACTTAAAAATGGTGAGATTGATTTGATTATCGGTACTCACGCATTAATTCAAGATGATGTAGTATTCCAAAAATTAGGGCTTGTGATTACTGACGAGCAACATCGCTTTGGTGTAAAACAGAGAACGGGACTTTGCAGTAAGGGTGAAAATCCTCACGTATATGTAATGTCGGCGACACCGATACCGAGAACACTTGCACTTATACTCTTTGGTGATTTGAATGTTTCAATTCTTGATGAATTGCCACCGGGTAGGCAAAAGATTGAAACTTATGCAGTGAAATCGGGCAAACGAGGAGCAATGTTTGAGTTTATTCGTAAACATCTTAACCAAGGGTATCAGGCATATATTGTTTGTCCCCTTGTCGAAGAAAGCGAATTGGTGCAGGACATAATGTCGGCGGAGGAATACTTCAAAAAGGCGCAACCTCTATTCCCCGATTATCGTCTTGACTTGCTTCATGGCAAAATGACGTCAAAGAAAAAAGACGAAGTAATGATGAAGTTTAAAAACGGTGAAACACAACTACTCATTTCAACCATTGTTATTGAGGTTGGTGTTGATGTACCCAATGCGGTGATTATGGTCATTGAAAATGCAGAACGCTTTGGTCTTTCACAGCTTCATCAGTTGCGTGGTCGTGTTGGCCGAGGTAATGCAAAATCCCATTGTATTCTTGTGACCGATGCACAGAATGACGAGGCAAAGGCACGAATGAAAATTATGTGCGAAACTACCGACGGCTTTAAAATCGCCGATGAAGATTTAAAGCTTCGTGGTCCCGGTGATTTCTTCGGTACTCGTCAGCACGGTTTACCCAATCTTAAAATTGCAAGTATTCAGAATGATACAAAAATTCTTATGCAGACACAGACTCTCGCACAGGAGATTATGTTGAACGATAGCGGTTTCAAAAAAGATGAGCATCGTCAAATTGGCAAACTTGTAATGAAAAAAATATATAGTTTACAGGTTTCTAATACTGCTAACACAATTTAGAAAAATTTGGGTTGTAAAATAAACTTGTCATTCTAAGCGAAGCGAAGAATCTCATAATTTTAAGAGTTTTGTTGCTTCATTCCCCATAATGACAAAATAAGTTTTAACCAAAAAGGATGTTGCTTATGACAGAGTTAAAAGGATATTTAAGAGATTTCAGAATTGATGTACCCGATGTGATATATGAATGCAAGGGTATCAAAATTTTTGGAAGAAGAATAAAATCAATTGTATTTTCAACCGATGTTAGCATATTGAGAAACTGTAATGCAGATGCGGTTATTGCGGTTTATCCATTCACACCCCAGCCGGTCATTACTCAAGCGGTTATGATGGCTGCCGATTGTCCTGTATTTGTAGGTGTTGGCGGAGGTTTAACAAAGGGTGAAAGAGTGATAAATCTTGCCCGTCATGCAGAATATCAAGGTGCAACGGGAGTTGTACTCAATGCACCGACATCAAATGACACAATACGTCAGGTTGCAAGTGTTATTGATTTGCCCATAGTTATAACTGTTGTTAAAGAAGATGACATTCAAGCACGTTTAGATGCGGGTGCAGATATTTTTAATGTTTCTGCGGCGGCGAAAACACCCGAATTAGTGGCAAAAATACGTGAGAAATTCCCCGATGTGCCAATTATGGCAACGGGTGGCCCAAATGAAGAAACAATAAAGGCTACAATTAAAGCGGGTGCGGATGCAATCACATGGACTCCGCCGTCAAATGGTGAGGTGTTCCGTGATATTATGGAGGCTTATCGCAAAGGCGAGCCGCATCCATAAAAGCCTCTCTTGTCAAAAGGGGGGTACCGCATATGCGGTGGAGGGATTCATTGACCTGTAAATAAAAGGGGAAAGAGGAAAAAACTATGTACATCTTAAAACCTATTCTTGATAAAAATTGGGAAAATACCGCAAAAAATGACGCAATCCGAATTGCGTCACAGACCGAGCCCGAAGGACTCGTAAAAATTCTTGATATTCCGTACATAGATGATGGCGAAAAAGGGCATTTGCTTGACATTTATTATCCCGAAGGCACAACCGAGAAATTGCCCGTAATTATTGATATTCACGGCGGTGGCTGGATGTACGGCTACAAAGAAATCAACAAGAATTTTTGTTTGAAGCTCAGTGAAAAAGGATTTCTTGTAGCATCAATAAACTATCGTCTTGCAGGTGATGTGCTTTTTGATGACCAAATTCGTGATATATTCGCCGCACTTAAATGGTTGAGCGAAAATCTTAAGGACTACCCCGCAGATATTGAAAATATTTTTCTTGCGGGTGATTCAGCGGGCGGGCATTTCGTTTGCGTCACAACTGCAGTAAACCTCAATGAAGATTTTCAAAAAGATTTTGGTGTTGAATATTGCGGACTTGATTTCAAGGGCGTTGCGGCAATCTGCCCTGCCGTTGATTTGTTAAGCCCGAATTTTCTTATGAATGTGAATGTGCCACTCCTTTTGGGCGACAAGCCGAGAAAGAGCAAATTCAGAAAATATCTTGATGTGGCACAGATTATTTCAAAGGATTTTCCGCCGTTTTATGTGAATACGGCAACAAATGATTTCCTCAAAAAACAGTGCTATAAGCTTAAAGGTTTGCTTGATGAATATAAAATCGAAAATTACTTCCACGATTTCAAAGAGCAGGAAAACGGCAAATATCTCACTCACGTGTTTAATGTTGGTAATCCGTTTAGCCCCGCAGGTGATAAGTCTAATACTGAAATCGCAGATTTTTTTAAAGCGCATATGAAATAAAAAATGATAGGACGGAGCATTAACTCCGTCTTTTCATTTCTCCCACAAATTTGAATTTGTCGAATTCTTTGCCACCTCATCAGTCAGCTTCACTGACAGCTTCTCCTCAAGGAGAAGCCTTGATTTTGCCTTCCCCTTGAGGGAAAGGGGGACCGCTTGCGGTGGATGAGGTGTCATATAAAACAATTCTGCAAACCCCAATTCATCGAGATAAATCGAACATACGAAAGGAT
>JAZNZJ010000055.1:0-21353 GCA_045594885.1 Candidatus Fimenecus sp.
ATTGTTGCTGAATAGCCCTTTGCTTCAAAGCCAT
This sequence comes from Candidatus Fimenecus sp., assembly GCA_045594885.1. GTDB lineage: Bacteria > Bacillota > Clostridia > Oscillospirales > Acutalibacteraceae > Fimenecus. Next base: position 35 of record JAZNZJ010000055.1, read on the forward strand.
AAATGTTAAGCTTACCAACATTTCCTTGAATAAGGTCTGCTTCAAAATCTTTATAGTTAAGGCTTACTGCCTCATTCATAAGTCTTTCAAGAAGTGACTTCTTCATAAGAATTACATTGAGTGAATAGTTTACATCATCACTTGCGATAGGAGAAACTGTGATTTTTTCTGCTTTATTGTCGCCATTCATATCAAGCACAATAACATCTGTAAGGTTTGGCATTTTGCCATTCTTGTAAACGATTGTCATATCAGCATTTTTTGCTGTGTGATATTCCATAAGTTCTTCAATATCAATATTGATAACTGTATTGCAATCAGAGAAAAGTACATATTCTTCATCTGAACGGCTGATAAAGCCCATAATACCCTTTAACGATGCGAGTTTATCACGATTTCCGCCTGCCTCATTTGTTGAGAATGGAGGAAGAATGAAAAGACCGTCATTTTTACGAGCCAAATCCCAAGGTTTACCTGTACCTACGTGGTCCATAAGTGATTGATAGTTGCTCTTTGTAAGAACACCGATTTTTTCAATACCTGCGTTCACCATATTTGAAAGAGTAAAGTCAATAAGACGGTAACGTGAAGCAAATGGAACTGAACCCATTGTACGAATACCTGTAAGCTCACTTACACATTCATCATAAGCATTTGAGAAGATAATTCCCACAATATTCTTACCTGTCATATTAAAGCGCCTCCTTTACTACGTCTGTATCAACCTGTGCTTTAGGTGCTACTTCGGCACCCTCGCCCACTGTTACACCTGCACCAACAACGGCAACGCCCCACTCATCACGGTCTGCCATTTCTTCAGGTGATTTACCAACAACTGCATCTGCTTCAATTACTGCATTTTCTGCAACAATTGAATATTGAACAACTGCACCCTTTTTAATAACTGTGCCGGGCATTACAATTGAATATTTAACCTCTGCACCCTCTTCAACAGTAACATCAGAGAAAAGGATTGAGTAATCAACATCGCCATAAACTCTTGAGCCCTCAGAAATCATTGAGTTCTGCACCTTTGCATTTGCAGAAATATAATGTGGGGGTGAAACAGGAGTTTTTGCATAAATTCTCCAGCTTGAATCTGAAAGGTCAAGGTCAACTTTGGGGTTAAGAAGGTCAAGGTTTGCTTCCCAAAGGCTGTCAATTGTACCAACGTCTTTCCAATAGCCGTCAAAGAGATATGCAAACATTCTCTCGCCATCTCCGTGCATCTTTGGAATAACGTTCTTACCAAAGTCGTTGCTCGATGTTGGGTCGTTTTCATCATCAATAAGATACTGACGAAGCTTACTCCAAGTGAACACATAAACACCCATTGAAGCCTTATTGCTTCTTGGATTTTTTGGTTTTTCTTCAAATTCACTGATTGAATTGTCATCATTCAAAATCATAAGTCCGAAACGACTTGCTTCGTCCCACGGAACTTCAAGCATTGCAATTGTACAAGCAGCGTCCTTTTCCTTATGATATTCAAGCATTTTGTTGTAATCCATTTTATAAATATGGTCACCTGAAAGAATAACCACATATTCGGGGTCATAACGGTCAATGAAATTGATGTTCTGGTAAATTGCATTTGCAGTACCTTTATACCATTCTGTACCCTTAATTTGCTGATAAGGTGAGAGAATATGAACGCCGCCGTTGGCTCTGTCCAAATCCCAAGCCTGACCATTACCTATGTAGTCATTAAGTTCAAGAGGCTGATACTGTGTAAGTACACCCACGGTTGTAATACCTGAATTCACGCAGTTTGAAAGCGGGAAGTCAATGATTCTGTATTTTCCGCCATATGGTACAGCGGGTTTTGCAATGTTCTTTGTGAGAATTCCGAGACGACTTCCCTGTCCACCGGCAAGAAGCATTGCAAGACATTCAGTTTTTCGTGCCATTGTAAATTCCTCCATTTATATAAGATTTAATATTGATATTTTTAATTATCTCGTCTTTTTGAGATAAATTGTTGACATTGGGGGTAAATCAAGAGCAATACTCTGCTCGAATCCGTGCATAGCTTCCTTTTGCCACCTGATTTTATCTTTTTGACCTCGACCTTCACCGCCATAGGCTACATCGTCCGAATTAAATATAACCTTATAGTTTGATTTTGAAGGTACGCCGATTTTATAATTTTCTCTCATTACGGGAGTGAAATTGCAAACCGCAATAATCTCTTTGCCTTTTTCGTCAATTCTGCGGAATGCGATTACTGAATTATCACTGTCATCCGCTGAAATCCACGAAAAGCCCTCCCAAGAATGGTCAACCTGCCAAAGCGGTGCATTTGCCTTGTAAAAATGGTTAAGGTCTTTGAAATATGTCTGCAATTTTCTATGTGCATCATACTCAAGAAGCAACCAGTCAAGCCCCTGCTTATAATTCCACTCAATAAACTGACCAAATTCAGAGCCCATAAACATAAGTTTTTTACCGGGGTGAGCCATCATATATCCCATAAAGGCTCTTACTCCCGCAAATTTTTCTTCATATGTACCGGGCATTTTATTTATAAGTGAGCATTTGCCGTGCACAACCTCATCATGAGAAATGGGCAAAACAAAATTCTCTGAAAATGCATAGAAGAAAGAGAAAGTAATGCAATTGTGATTGCCTTTTCTGTACAACGGGTCCATTGAGAAATATCTGAGAATATCATTCATCCAACCCATATTCCATTTATAGTTGAAGCCAAGACCACCCATAAATACGGGCTTTGTAACCATCGGCCACGCAGTACTTTCTTCTGCTATGAGCAAACTGCCGTGATAATCACGGAAAACATTCATACTTAATTTATTTAAGAATGCGACAGTTTCAAGATTTTCAACACCGCCGTCTTTGTTGGCAATCCAATGGCCATCGTCCCTGCCATAATTGAGATAGAGCATTGAAGCAACCGCATCAACACGAAGTCCGTCAATATGGTATTTATCAAGCCAGAACATAGCACTTGAAATCAAGAAGGACTGCACTTCATTTCTGCCGAAGTCAAATACCTTTGTGCCCCATTCAAGATGCTCGCCCTTTCGCACATCTGCATATTCATAACAAGGTGTGCCGTCAAATTCAGCAAGACCGTTTGCATCTTTGGGAAAATGGGCGGGTACCCAGTCAAGAATAACACCGATATTATTCTTGTGACACATATCAATAAGATACATCAAATCATCGGGTGTTCCGTAACGAGAGGTAGCGGCAAAATAACCCGTTACCTGATAACCCCATGAGCCGTCAAAAGGATATTCCGTAAGTGGCATAAATTCGATATGAGTGTATCCCATTTCTTTCACATATGGAATTAACTCGTCAGCCATTTTGCGATATGAATAAAAATTACCGTCTTCATATTGCTTCCAAGAACCGAAATGCACTTCATAAATGTTAACGGGACGGTCATACTGAGCTTTTTCTCTTTTTGCTTTTTCCCATTTCTGGTCGGTCCATTTATATGAGCCAAGCTCATAATATTTTGTCGCATTGTCGGGGCGAGTCTGCATGTGGTAACCATATGGGTCACTTTTCATAAGCTTACGTCCATCTTCTGTGTAAATACAATATTTATATGCATCAAACTGATTAACATTCTCAACAAAAGCTTCCCAGATTCCGCCGACGGTAATACGCTTTGCAAAATTCGCTTCGTCATTCCAATCATTGAAGTCACCGCACACCGAAACCGCTTGGGCATTGGGAGCCCATACTCTAAAAGCAACACGATTATCATCTACACGATGAGCACCCATATATTCATATGCACGGGCATTATTACCCTGATGAAACAAATATACCGGCACTTGTTCCTCATAATTATTTTTAAGGCTCAATTCTCACTCCACCTTTCCAAACATAATTATACAGATATATTTTAACACTACAAAAATTTATTTTCAAGTGCTTTTTGCACAAAATACTCAAAGTGTTAACAAATTTCATTACACCCATTTGTGCACTTTGTTACAAAAAATGGCAGAGTTACTAAAAAAGCAACAAAAAATTAGGGCAGAAATCTCTCCCTGCCCCAATTTCGTGTTATTTAGTTTTAAAAACATCTTCAAGTTTAACCGAATATGGAACACCATCAACAAACTCAAAGTGATTACCTGCACCCTCGAAAGCTTCTTCCGAACAAATCAATGCATCGTATGTGAAAATTTTACGTACATGCGGATAAATCTCTCTCACTTTATTTTCAAGTTCTTTACAATGCTCAAAATTTTCACCCACTATTACAATTACAGGCTTTCTTTTGAGTTCATCAAGTTGTTTACCATAGCGTACCGCTGAACGATAATGAGTAGCAATAATACACATTCGTTCAACCTTATTTCCAATTTGGTCACCCATTCTGTATTCTTGCACAAAAAATGGTTGTCCATTAAGAATTATGTGACAATGAATTCTTGCTCTACCGTTAAAATGATTATCGGTGTCAAAAACCAAATCCAATGAATAATCATTGATTTTGTCTTTATATCGACGTGCCGTCATTGTGAACCATTGATTAAGAGCCATCTGTGCTCTTATCGCCTTCACTTTGCCATAATCAAGCACTGAAAGATGTTCCTCCATTATTCTTCTATGAGTTCTTTTGAAAACGGCTTCCTCTTCAAGAGAAGACCCTAACGGATTATTCAAATCTTCATGAATAATATGTTCCAGAAGAATTTCACCATATGGATAATTCACCGTATAAATCGGAACATTTCGTTTTATACCATTCTCAGAAAAGCGACTTTGGTAAAGGAACTTAAAGCTTCTGTGAAGCACTTTTGATGCTCGCTTAGTAACATCTGAAAAACCTACGGGCTTTTCGATGAGTCCTGCTTCAACAAGTTCCTTTATCATATCAGGTGTTGCATAAACCAAACGATTAACCCACTCAAGAATCGAAAAATCTGTTGCCTCAAGACCCACTCGTGAATATGTTGCGTTATTTATGAGCATCCATGTTTTTTGCTCATAAAGATTATTTCCACCCGCTGCAGAACTGAAATGGCATGAATCTTCAAAAGTAAGTGATTTGCTATTTGAATATGGAACTTTACCTTTATCCACCCATTCTGGAACAACAAAATCAACCGTAGATGGAGTAAATCCATTAACATCTTTATTATCTACGACTTCAGTATGTACTACATCATCAGTAATTGCACCATACCTGTTAAGCAAATTGATATAACCATTCTCGGTGATATTGCCTTGCACCCCTCTAAAATCACATCCGCAAACAAAAAGTTTATACGGAACAGAAACTTCATCCTTTTTGATTTCATTTTCAAAAGTAACTATTTTATCAGAACAAATCTTGATTTTCAGATTGCCGTGTGATGCAATTGCATTTGAATTAGTTGTTGTAAAATCACCACTATCAATATAATACGGTTTTCCGTTCTCAAGTGATACTACCTTTACTTTTTCTCCTTGTGGACTGTTTGTAAGACTTCTTCCAGCCGCAAGATATTCTTCACCATCAGCGTTAACATTATATGAAATTATGCTTTTGCCTAAATAATTATTCATACTGCGAAGACAATTAAGATTTTTATCCATCTCGTAAACAAAATGAGATGATATTGAGAAAAATGTTTCTCCGTTACCAGCAAAAGCAAAGGTATTCATTGCTTTCTGTGTAACAACGATACGTGAAATTTCACTTCCATTATTATCATATACAGTCAAACAACGTTCGTTAATAACTAGAATGTCATTTCCGCAATAACTTGCTCTTACGGGCACAGCACCATCAAAACGGGTAATGAATCGTGTTTCAAAAGTATCTGTGTTAAGTTCAATTACTAAATTTTTATAACGTCTGTTATTATCAACCGCACCTTTATGTTTATCCTTTTTCTCAAAATTTTTGCTTTTATCTTTAAAGTCTAAAGTGCACGAAAGTAATATTGTATTTGTACCTTCTTTAAAATCTACTCCCGTAACCTTACGTCCTGAAATCATCATAAGCAAATTGTTTTCTTTGGTTTTTTCAATTATCAGTTGCTTATATTTTTCAGCCAAAGCATCGAGTTTTTTATTTTGCCACTCTCTTAATTCAATTCCATTTTTTACAAGATGCCCTCGGCATCTTGTAACTATTAACACAGGTTTCTCTGCCAGATTAACATAAGCATCTTCAAATTGTTGCTGAAGATATAAGAAATAAGTTCTTCTTTTATCATAATATTCATTATTTGTATCAAACTTATGATATAACTTCATTTTGATAAAAGTTTCTTCTAACTCAACCATAAAATTGTTAAGTAGTTCAATATACCCGTATCTTCGTTCTCTCCAGACATTATCTTCAGAATTGTAATCGTAGAGTTTAAGGCATTCATAACCCGCAATATAACCAAAGGCAAGACGATTGCCCTCACCGTTAACACATGCTGCTGAATTTATGCCGTAAAAATTGTATTCATCAGGAGCATCAGGAGCGGAAATGTTTTTGAAATTGAAGGGATTAAGATTTGTTGTGAAAAATATCTCATCATTTTCACTCACTCTCATCTCACGAAGCCTTTTTGCAGTTTTAAAAACGACCCTCGGCCTTGCCTTGCTCAAAAAATCTTCTGGGACAGGAATTTCAAGAATTTCGTGCTCGGTCATTGCAAAAATTTTACTACTATCTTTACTGAAAAACATACGGCTAATAGAATAGCTCATATCTGTAAGAATTTTTTTAGGAAATTTTGTTCCTCTTTTTTTCTCCCAGAATTTTATAAAGCCCTTACCGTCAATACATACAATGGTGTCTTCGTTAGTACAAGCGGCAAGAATTTTATCAAAATGGTTTTCAGTGAAAATGCTATCACGATTTATTTTTGCTTTCGCAAAGGTTGTTGAGTATTTTCCACCTTTGTCAAAACGGTACATATAACAAGTACGAAGATTTGATTTTGTCAAATCAAGCTCCGAGAAGTCAAGATTGGACAAGTCTTTGAATCTTGCAAATTTAAGCAATTCAACAAGATTAGCAACCGTCATTGCGACATTTTCATTTTTTTCTTTTCTTACAACATCAAGCACGGGCACAATGCTTGAACTGTCATTACAAGAATAATCCCACGCACCTTTTACTTCATCAAAGAAAGGTGATTTTTCTTTCAGTAATTCAACCGTAAATTCAATAACATCGTGTTCCAATTCCTTTTGTGAAATTGCTTCAATATTGCACCCACTTTTTGCAGAACGCTTGATTTCTGTTGAAATATACTCTGCACAGAAAAAGTCTCGATAAATCTGATGCACAAATGTTAGGCTGCCGTCACTATCGCAACGAAGCATCGCACATACACTCACCATATACTCTTTCAAATCATATTCCAAGTCATATTCATCCATATTTCGCAGCCCAGAATTTCGAACCAAGCCCACATAATCGCTACCAAAATATTCTTTATATTCTCTGCCGTTGATTATATCAAGAATTTGTGGCATAAGCCTTGCAAACTGCGACTTTGTGAAAATAAATGTAGAATTACTCATCACCATATTATGTGCTAAAATAGGCAAAGCATATCTTAAAAAAATGTTATAAAGTTTTTTCTTCGAATCCTCTTCGTCAATTTTTGCATCTTTTTCTTGTTGCCATTCAACAAATTTGCAAAGCAAATCTGCCTTAGTCTTAATTTCATCGTCAGCTGATGTTTCTGCATAAATTTTTAGGTACATAGGAATGGAAAGAATATTAACCAACGAATCACTTATTATCTGTTTTTGCCCTTTTGAAGCAAGGTAGCTTTCAATGGACTGTTTATTCAATCTGCCAATCGTCAAATAATTGAACGCTCTTTCAGGTATATTTTCATCAATGTATCTACCAGATATAAGCAAACGAATATTAGAATATCTGCCATCAGGCAAAAAATCCAGAAGTTCTTTATTGAATTTTTCAACCATCCCATTAGGAATTTCATTGTAACCGTCAATAATGAGCAAATAACGTGGTGTTTCTGTTTTTATAGAAAACTCTTTTATGAGTCTTCCCAAATTGTCGCTTGTGCTTTTAGAGGTAGTTGCATCTTGTTCATCATAAAGAATTTTTGTAAGCCATCGCAATACAAGAAAATTCTCTGCCGCAAGATTTTTTGCATCCACATAAATCGGAATCATACTACGAGGATTTGAAACATCTGCATTATTAAGATAATGATAAAAAATCTTCGTGAGAAGTGTGGTTTTTCCACACCCGCCCTCACTACCGATAATAGCAATGTTTGTTCTTTCTATACTTTTACACAAAGATGTAAAATCAATATATTTTTCTCCTGTCTTAAAAACAGGAATGAGCCCCTCCTCAATTGCGCTTTCACTGAACATAGGGTCGGTTTTCTCTTTTTCTATGGCAAACTTCTTAACTTTATCGAGAATTTCAGCAACATTTCCGTTATCTGCCTCATTCATCATTTTGACAATTTTGGATTTTAAGCGTTCTTCAGCATCATCAAGAGTTTCGCCTTCATTGAGTAAAAGATTTTCTTGAAACTTAAAATACGAACTGAATGTTTCACTGAATGATAAAACCTTATTAAACTCTTGCTCACTGAAGAAAATGCCGAAATAGCATTGACGATTTTCAAAGTCATCTCTAAATTTTTCAATCTCATCGATTACATAAGTGCTTTTAAGATTCTCTGCTTCACTTGCAATAACAATAAGATAGTTCGAATTTTTGACACTTCTCATCAATTCTTCATACCAATTTACAGAGGATTCAAGAGGACGTTTGTCACTGCAATCAAGAAAGATTTCCCATTCCGGATTCATCTCTTTAAGAATTTTATATAGTTTTTTTGCGTGTTCGTTATCATTACTCCTGTGAGATATAAAAAACATAAATTTTTTATCCACAAAAATCACCATCCCGCTATATTTCAACTCATTATAACATATTTCAACATCTTCCACAATATAGGGATACTTTTTTATTCAAAAACAAAGCAGGGCCTAAGCCCTGCTCTTTGTTATAGATTATAAAACAATCAATTTTCTGAAAAACTACCTGTATATAATTGATAATACTTGCCCTTTTGTTCAATTAAATCATCGTGGTCGCCACGTTCAATAATTCTGCCGTTTTCAAGCACCATTATGGCATTGGCATTACGCACAGTTGAAAGTCGGTGAGCAATGACAAAAACTGTTCTGCCCTCCATTAGCGCATCCATACCCTTTTCAATCTGTTTTTCTGTTCTTGTGTCGATTGAGCTTGTTGCTTCGTCAAGAATCAGCACGGGCGGGTCTGCAACCGCAGCACGTGCAATTGAGAGCAACTGTCTTTGACCCTGTGAAAGATTTGAGCCATCGCCCGTAAGCATTGTATTATAGCCATCAGGAAGATGTTCAATAAACGAATGTGCATTGGCAATCTTTGCCGCTTCAACAATCTGTTCGTGGGTTGCCTCAAGATTACCGTAACGGATATTATCTTCAATTGTACCCGTAAATAAGTGTGTATCTTGAAGCACAATACCAAGTGAACGACGCAAATCGTCCTTCTTGATTTTTTGAATATTTATGCCGTCATAACGGATTTTACCTTCTTGAATTTCATAAAAACGATTGATAAGATTTGTAATTGTGGTTTTGCCCGCACCCGTTGAGCCTACAAATGCAATCTTCTGACCGGGTTTAGCATAGAGAGAAATGTCGTGAAGTACCGTTTTTTCATCGGTATAACCAAATGTCACATCTTCAAATACAATATCACCTGCAAGGCGGGTGTAAGTCACTGTGCCGTCACCATGAGTATGCTTCCAAGCCCAGATACCCGTATGCTTTTCTGTTTCTTCTATTTCGCCCTTACCATTAAGTTTTGCGTTTACAAGCATAACATAGCCTTCGTCAACTTCGGGTTTCTGGTCGATTATTTCAAAAATTCTTTCTGCACCCGCAAGAGCCATAAACGCATTATTGAACTGTTGTGTGATATTTGAAATAGGTTGAGTGAAGCTTCTGATATATTGCAGAAATGCCACAATATCACCCGCTGTCATAGCCTTTTTGATTGCTAAAAGTCCGCCGACTGCGGCTGTAAGTGCGTAAGTTATGTGAGAAAGGTTATTCATAATCGGTCCCAACATATTTGCAAAAGTGTTTGCACTTGTTGCAGACTTTCGAAGTTTTTCATTAATTTCACCAAATCGTGAAACAACTTCCCCTTCGTGATTAAAAACCTTAACAACCTTTTGTCCCTCAATAATTTCTTCGATGTATCCGTTAACCGTACCTAACTCTTCTTGCTGTTTTTTGAAGAAGAATGCACTCTTTTTACCGAGAGTTTTTGTAATGAAAACCATTACAACCACCATTGCACAAACAATGAGAGTCATCTGCCAACTCAAAAACAGCATAATGAAGAACGAGCCAATTATCATAACGCCCGATGAAATGAACTGTGTAAGACCCTGACTTATAAACTGTCGTAAGGTTTCAACGTCATTTGTAAAACGGCTCATAATTTCGCCGTGTGGACGTGAATCAAAAAAGCTTATAGGTAAATCTGCAATAGCATCAAAAAGGTCTTTTCTCAATGTATTGAGTGTGCGTTGAGTAAGCCATACAGAGCATTTTGACTGCCCGTAAGATGCGAATGCACCAAAAAGGAAAACGCAGCCCATAATGCACATCATTTTAATAAGAGGTGCAACGAGTTCACCTGTAAACTCCTTGCCCACCATTGGTGTAAGATAATCGTCAATGATTGGTTTTATAAAGAGCGAGCCCGAAACCGATGCGATAGAACTAATTGCTGCAAAGATGAGCATTCCAAAGAACAAGCCCCTATGCTTCAAAATATAGCCTAATAATCTTTTGATTGTACCTTTAGCATTTTTTGGTTTCTGCACGGGTCCTCTCGGACCTCTTCTTCCTCCGCCCATTGGTCCTGCCATTACAACGCACCTCCTATCACATCAAAATCATCGCTACCCTTTTGTTGAGAGTTGTATATATCTTGATAAATCTCATTACGGCTGAGCAATTCTTCGTGATTACCAATGTCGTTTATTCCGCCATTATCAAGAATTATAATTTTGTCGCAATCTTCAACCGAAGAAATTCTCTGTGCAATAATAATTTTAGTGGTATCGGGAATACATTCACGAAGTCCCTTGCGGATTTTTGAGTCTGTAAAGGTATCAACCGCACTTGTTGAGTCGTCAAGAATAAGAATTTTGGGTTTTTTAAGAATTGCACGGGCAATGCAGAGTCGCTGTTTCTGTCCGCCGGAAACATTCACACCGCCCTGACTCAAATCTGTATTATACCCGTCGAGGAATGAAGAAATAAAGCTATGTGCGTCCGCTATCTTACAAGCCTCAACCACTTCTTCATCAGTTGCGTTTTTGTTGCCCCAACGAAGATTATCTGCAATTGTGCCTGAGAAAAGAACATTTTTTTGAAGCACCATACTTACTGCATCACGAAGATTAAAAATCTTGTAATCTTTAACGTTTATACCACCCACAAGCAATTCGCCGTCAGTAACATCATAAAGTCGAGGAATTAATTGAACAAGACTTGTTTTTGCACTACCTGTTGCACCGATGATGCCCACCATTTCGCCACTTTCAATTTTGAATGTGGCATCATTTATTACATTTTTCTGTGCACCTGCATATTTAAACGAAACATTTTTGAACTCAATTGAGCCATCTTTAACTTCAGTAACTGTTGAGGCATCATCTTTGATGTCAGGAACTTCTTCAACAACCTCTAAAATTCTCTTTGCACTTGCCTGTGACATAAAGAATTGAGCAATAAGCATAACAATCATAAGGAAATTCATCAAAATCTGCATTATATAAGTAAAGATTGCAGAGAAATCACCAATAAGCAAGGTTTGTTCAGCGATTGATTTTGAAGCAATATAGAGAATTGCAAGAATTGTGCCGTACATAATAATTGTGAATGTGGGCATTCCCATAATCATAAGCTTTTCTGCGTGTAATGCGGCATTCATAAGGTCGTCGTTAGCCTTTTTGAATTTTCCTTTTTCATAATCTGAACGCACAAATGACTTTACAACTCTAACATTGGTAAGATTTTCTTGAATTGATGCATTGAAGCCGTCAAACATTTTAAGCATTTTCTTAAATCTGCCCAAGGCAATAGGTGCAAAAATTATAAGAATTATTGCAATAAGAGGCAATGCAACTGTAAACGGCATTGCAACCTGACGGCTTTTTGTCACTGTTATTACTAAAGCCACCACAAACATAACGGGTGCACGGAAAAGCATTCTTATCATCATAACAAATGTATTCTGTACAGAGTTTACGTCAGTTGTGATTCGTGTTATCAAAGATGCCGTTGAAAAACGGTCAATATTTGAGAAAGAGAAATTTTGAATTTTGCCCATCAACTCTTCTCGAAGTGATGCGCCAAAGCCCATACCTGCAACCGCTGCCATTCTCGCCGCCATCGCACCGCAGAAAAGTGAACCGATTGCATACATAAGCATTTTAAGGCCCAGACGGATAATAACATTCATACTTTCCTCTGTCATTCCACTTTGAACAAGATTGACAATTTCTGCCATAACAAGCGGAATTAAAAGTTCAAGTACCACTTCACCAATCATAAGAACGGGTGAAAGTATTGCATAACCAATATATTTCTTTGCATGTTTTAAAAGCTTAATCATGGTCTTCCTCCTTTATAAACTCTGTAAGATTATTGTTCATTCTTTCAAGAAACGACACTAACACATCAAGTTCTTCTTCAGTAAAGCCTTTATATGTCACATCATCCATATACCCAAACAGATTTTCTGCATACTCAAAAAGCTCTCTGCCTTTTTTAGTAAGTTTAAGTGTATTTTTACGTGCGTCCTTTTTGTTTTCAAGACGCACCACAAGTCCCGCTTCTTCCATTCTCTTAAGTGAAGTTGCAACTGACGGAGCCGAAATATGCAAAAAATCTGCAATTTCTTTCTGCGTTGCATTTTCGTTCTCACTTAAATATTTAAGAATTGGCGGCTGACCGAAATATATTCCCTTTTCACGAAAACGAGCATCTACAATATTTCTGTGATTACTGTGATAACGATGAAAAGTGTCATTTATTTTTTTGACTTTTGCTATCATTTTCTCACTACCCATCTCAAATACTTAACCGTTTAATAATTAATCGATTAACTATTCTAAATTATATACCCTATTTTATATATGTCAACCCATATTTTTATGTCGATTTATGAACTTTTTGTAAACAAATCGGCATTTTTTGCTTTTGTCCCACTTTTTGCGGGACAAAGGTGCTTGTTTGCACTATTTATGGAGAGTATTTTTTCTTACTTTGTAAAAAATGCCCTTCGGAAAGGAGCAAAAATGAACGAAAAAAACTTATCAAAAAAAGAAAAAGATTTCTGTCGCTACTATGTGCGATTAAGAAATCTCAAAGAATCGGCACAAAAAGCGGGATACTCTGTTATGCCCGAATACACGGCACTTCTGTTACTTGCCAAAAAACACGTCAGAAAAAAGATTATTGAGCTTGAAAAAGAAAACACCGCAGACCGCAATCTTGTTTCTGCAGGATTTCAACGCCTTGCTTTCGGCTCAGTTTCTGATGCTGTAAAGCTTATTCTCGCCGCAGGTGAAAATACCTCCCCCGACATTGATTCTCTTGACCTTTTCAATGTGTCAGAAATCAAATACACCTGCGGTAAGGGTATGGAAATCAAGTTTTTTGACAGGCTTAAAGCCCTTGAACGACTCTGCGAAATTGCAGATAGCGAAAGCAATGAAGCAACTCTTTCAATTTATGAAGCACTTGAAAGAAGTACAAGAAACAAATCAGAGGGTGACGAGTGTGGCTGATGTTAAATTTTATGAATTCTCACCAAAGCAATTGACGGTACTTAATTGGTGGTGCGAAAAAAGTCCACATCATAACCGTGACGCAATCATCTGCGACGGTGCAGTGCGAAGCGGTAAAACTCTCTGTATGTCACTTTCGTTCATTCTTTGGAGCCTTTATCGTTTTTCTGACTCATCTTTTGCCATATGCGGAAAGACCATAACATCACTGCGAAGAAATGTAATAACTCCCCTTTTACCCCTTCTTCGACAGATGGGCTTTACCGTCAACGAGAAAAGAAGTGCAAACATAATTGAAATTGGGAACGGAAAAATCACCAACCGATTTTATCTTTTCGGCGGTAAGGATGAGGCTTCTGCATCACTTATTCAGGGAATAACACTTTGCGGAATTTTACTCGACGAAGTCGCACTTATGCCCCGTTCATTTGTTGAACAGGCAATGGCACGTTGCTCGGTAAACGGGTCAAAATTTTGGTTTAACTGCAACCCTGAAAATCCACGCCATTGGTTTCACACCGAATGGATAAAGAAAGCCGACGAGAAAAACTGCCTTTATCTTCACTTTTTAATGAAGGACAACCCCTCTTTGTCAGAGAATATTCGTCAACGCTATGAAAATCTTTATTCGGGTGCATTCTATGAAAGGTTTATTTTAGGCAAATGGGTTGCAGTTGATGGTCTTGTTTATCCTTTTTTCAACGAAAAAGAACACACCTGCACCACAGTACCCGAAAAATGCGAGAAATATTATATTTCCTGCGACTACGGTACGGTCAACCCCGCATCATTCGGTCTTTGGGGACTTCACAACGGTACTTGGTACAGACTTCGTGAATTCTATCACGACTCAAAAGCGAAAGGCTTTCAAATGACTGACCTCGAATACTACAAACAGCTTGTCACCCTTGCAGACAACAATCGGATTGAGGCAGTAATCGTTGACCCCTCTGCTGCATCATTTATCGAATGTATTCGTCGTGAAGGCAAATTCCGTGTTATTTCCGCCGTCAACAATGTGAATGACGGAATACGCAAAGTAAGTGAGGCAATAAAAACGAAAAAAATAATTTTTAGCAGTTCCTGTGAGGATACTCTACGTGAATTCTCATTGTACCGCTGGGACTGTAACAGTGTAAAAGACACCCCAAGAAAAGAGTTTGACCACGCAATGGATGACATTCGTTATTTCGTGGCAACAGCTCTTAATAATACGGATAACGGTATTTTTGCAATATCCGTAGAGCGAAACTAAACTTGAAAGGAGGCAGAAAATGTCTATCTTTGATAAAGTAGGCAAAAGAAAGGTATGTGCAACTGCCCCGCAGACGTCCAACACCCACCCCTTTGAAAATTTGGGAAATTACATTCCATACGCCGTTTGCCAACCCGAATTATACCGCACACTTCGTGAGTCCATTCCTATTATTGACACTGCAATTTACAAACTTGTAAGGCTTACGGGCGGATTTTCTGTGAAATCGGGCAACGGGAAAAATCAAAATGAGCTAAATTATTTTGTAAAAAATGTGAACACGGGTGTTGGCAGAGGTCTTTATCATTTTATTGACACCTATTTTGAAGAACTTCTCACCTTTGGTACTGCGGCGGGTGAAATAATAACCAATGAAAACGGAATTGTATCACTTTACAATGTTCCCGTAAAGAATATAAATTTAAAACGAAACCCTCACAATTTCAATGAAATTCTCATTTGCCGTCCCGATTCTCTTGAGGGTACTCCCGTTAGATTTCAGGAATTGGTTATGTATTCAGCACTCAACCCTGAAGCAGGAAGCATTACAGGTACATCAATTCTTAAAGGACTCCCCTTTGTTTCATCAATACTTTTGAAAATTTACAATTCAATCGGGCAAAATTGGGACAGAGCGGGAAATCTGCGTTATGCAGTTACGTATAACCCAGGCTCTGATATGCTTGACCGTGCCTATGCAAAGGAACGTGCTCAGCAAATTGCAAAAGAATGGGCAAATGCAATGGATAAAGACAGCGTAAAAGACTTTGTTGCTGTGGGCGATGTTCAAATTAAAGTGATTGGTGCAGACGGACAAATCCTTGACAGCGAAACTCCCGTTAGACAAATGCTTGAACAGATTGTGGCAAAGCTTGGAATTCCGCCATTTATGTTAGGGCTCTCGTGGAGTACAACCGAGCGAATGTCTTCACAACAAGCAGATGCACTCACAACAGAAATATGGGCTTACAGAAGAATTCTTACACCCGTAATTGAAAAAATCTGTTCTATGTATCTTCGTTTTCTCGGTAACAGTTCAGGCGTTGATGTGGTTTGGGACGAAATCACACTTCAAGACACCGTTGAACAAGCACGTGCCGAGCTTTATTCTGCACAGGCAAAAAAGATATTGGTTGAGGAGGTGAAAAATAATGATTAATAAATCTTATTTATCCGAAAAAGAAATTGGCACTCCCAACCCAGAGGATATGGCACTAATCAACAGTTTTGCACTAAAAAAACTTACACCCCAAGAGGTTTTCTGTTTTAGTGTTACTCTTTGTGATAACGAAATTGACCGTGATTTTGAATGCTTTGATGAAGATTCGCTAAAGGAACTTGAAAAGCTCTTTGTGGGAAAAACGGGAATTCTAAATCACAGTATGAAAAGTGAAGACCAGAATTGCCGTACATACAAAACACAGCTTATTAGAGATGCCAATAAGAAAACCTCTCACGGCAAACCGTATATGTATTTAAAAGTATGGTGCTATACGGTGAGAAGCGAAAAGAACAATTCACTTATCCGTGACATTGAAAGCGGAATAAAAAAAGAGGTCAGCATAAGTTGTGCCTCTAAAAAACGCATTTGCTCAATCTGTGGCGAAAACAACTGTTCACATATTGCCGGCAAAAAATATAATGGTGAAATCTGCTATAAAACCATTTCCGACATCTGCGACGCATATGAATGGTCGTTTGTTGCTGTCCCCGCACAAAGAGCCGCAGGGGTTACAAAATCTTTTAAAAAGGAGAAATCTATGGAAAACATTCTTAAGTCCATTAAAGAAGAAAAATCTCTTTTGCTCAATGAAAACGAGCTTAAAAAACTTTCTGATTATATGGATACACTTAAAAGCCAGAGCATTGACGGTGAAAAATTCCGCAAAATGCTTTGTGATAAAACTAAAAAGGGATTTGCGTTGGCTGTTCCCGAAATTGAAGAAAATTGTGTTGATGAAATTTTAAAAAATCTTTCAACAGACAATCTTGAAAAACTCTGCAACGCAATTTCAAAAAAGGCAACTTCGGTTGCACCGATATCTTCTCAACTCTATGTTGAAGAAAAAACTGAAAACAACTCAAACAGCGAGTTCAAATTTTAAGGAGGAAAAATAATGGCAAATTTTGAAACAATTAAACTTGATAAAGGTCTTTACGGTACAGGTAAGGGTTTTCTTTATGAACTTGAAAAAATTGACCCAAGTGAAAATTACAAGGGTACTTCCCTTGAAAATTTAGATGCTTTTGAACGTCAGCTCAAGCGTTTTAACATTAAAGTAAAGGGTGCGGGCAGCGATGCGGTTGAAAAATTCTTCGCAACAACTGACTCTGCGGTGCTTTTCCCCGAATATGTATCACGTGCGGTGCGTCAGGGTATTGAAGAGGCAAATCACCTTGATAATATTGTCGCAACAAAAACAAATATCAATTCTCTTGATTACAGAACAATTGCATCAGTACCTACCGCAGAAGAAAAAGAACTCAAAGATGTGGCAGAAGGTGCACAAATTCCCGAAACTGTTGTACATACTCAAGACAATCTTGTAACACTTAAAAAGAGGGGTAGAATGCTTGTTGCATCTTATGAAGCAATCCGTTTTCAGCGTCTTGACCTTTTCACTGTCACCCTTCGTCAGATTGGTGCTTATATTGCCCGCACACAGTTTAAAGATGCAGTAAATGTACTAATCAATGGTGACGGTAATGACAATGCCGCTGAAGAAATTGCCCCTGCAACTGATGGTACAATCACTTATGCAGATTTGATTTCACTTTGGAATTCATTCTCACCATATGATATGAACACCCTCATTGCATCTCCCGATGTTACAGCAAAGCTTCTCACTATGCCCGAATTCCGTGATGCCCCTGCGGGACTTAATTTTCACGGCAAAGGCACAATGATTACACCACTCGGTGCACAGCTTATCAAGTCAAATGACATCAACTCAAAAATTATTGCACTTGACAAAAACTGTGCTCTTGAAATGGTTACTGCCGGCGGAGTTCACACCGACTTTGACCGTCTTATTGACCGTCAGCTTGAACGTGCGGCAATCACACAGATTTCAGGCTTTGCGAAAATTTTTGCAGATGCTTCAAAGGTAATGAACATCTAATAAAGGGGCGGTTATTTTGATAAATGTATGGTCAGTTTCACAAATGCTTGAAGATACTGAAATCTTAACCGCCGAAGAAACCAAAAGGGCAATGCCCTTTTGCGTTTCTGTATGCAGTGAAATGTCAAAAAGACTCAAGGACGTGAAATTTGAGGACGAACCCGCAGTTATTCTTGCCTGTGCGGGAATGGTTCTTTACAGATTTTCTCTGTTGTGCGGTAGTTCTTCAGAAGATTTTGAGTCATTCAAAGCCGGTGACGTTACTGTACGTCGCAGTGCCACGGCAGGTATTGAGAATGCCGTCAAGTTTCGTGACGAAGCATTAGTCGGTGCAAAAGACTATTTTACTGATATTGACTTTGTTTTTGAGGCGGTGGATATATGAGAGTTAACAAAATTCTTCAAAAATATGGCAAATCTGTTTATGTTACGGGTTCAGATGGCTGGAGCACACCGCTTTTTCACGCATTTATTCAGCCCTTGCGATATAAGACAAAACTCTATATGGCGGGTGACGTTACCCCCATCGGTACAAATCATAACAGTGTTTATCTTTATATTGGTCCACCCGACCACGACCTTACAAAGCTTGATAAAAGTTATGCAATTAACGATAGTCAAGGAAATCACTATTTTATTGACCGTGCCGAAAAGATTTTTATTAAAGATAATGCCGTCTATATCTGGGCGGTAATAAGACTGATTACGGAGGGTGACAAATGACAATAAGTACAATGGCGAGAGAAATTTTCTATTTATTTGATGGCTTTAACACTCAATTCCCCGATGTTAAATTTGTTCTTGCTTATCAAAACAATATTAAACCCACACCCGTAACAAAGCCCATTGTTGCAATTTCTATTAAAGACTGCCAAATTAGTGATAAACTTAAAGATGTGCTTGACACCGGTGAGATTGTTACCACCAGTTCCAGAAATGTCAAAATCACTCTCAGTATGGATATTTACCTGCCGTATTCATTTGACGGTATAAAAGCCGTCAGCATTTATGACAGATTAGCAACCGTTTTGCTCTTTAATTTTGACTCACATCTGGCAGTAACGGGTTCAACCTGTGGCGAGTCGGAATATGACACATCTTGTCAGGCAATCGTTTTAAAAACCACTTTCACATTAGAAAAAACTCTCGATGAATAAAAAAATCCCTCTCTGCTTGTACAGAGAGGGTAATTTTTTGTCAACTGAAATTAATCAGCATTTTCTTCTTCAATTTTATCAACGATTTCCTGTGGAACAGCCTCACCGTGTTTAACGAAGAGAATGCAAAGGATACTCAAGATGAACATAATCGGGCTATATACGAAAAGTGACAAATATGTGCCTGTGAACATACGAACAATACCGTAAATAATTGGAGAAGCAATCTGTGCTGAGAATGTTGCTGTGTAATAGTAGCCTGTGAATGTACCAACCTTGTCAATACCGCCAATATCAAGAACAAGTGGCAATGTATTAACTGTGATGAACATATTTGCGAAACCGCCAAGAATAAGGGCTACCCAGATAAGTGCCAAATTCTGTGTAAGTACATAGAGAAGGAATACAGCCATAAATACTATAAGACCTATGAGAATTGTCTTTTTACGACCGATTTTCTTACCCATTTTACCTGCAGGAATTGCAGCGGCAGCAGAGCAAACTGCAAAGAGTGTTGTCATAATTGTTGCTTCGCCCGTGCTCTTACCAAGAACTTCTTCTGCAAAGAGAGCGAAGAATGTTGTAATAGCATTTGTACCGCAGAAAAGGAAGAACAAACCGCCGAGCATAAATATAAGACTCTTTCTTTCGCCCTTTGAAAGCTTCTGTGCTTTTCTTGCTTCTTTTTCAGCCTTTTTCTTTGCCTTTTCGTCTGCATACTGATTGTTTGCAGCAACTTCTTCAAGACTTGAAGGCTCTTTAACGAAGATGCGAACAACAAGCATACCGAGAATCATAACAATTGCGCCAAGCAAGAATACATATGGGAAACTTGTTTGCTGTTCGTTTTCAGCAGTAACCTTAATACCTGTTACAAGAAGGAAGATAGCACTTACAAGAGTACCTGCTACCATACCGATAACTGAACCTACACCGCCCATAAGGTTGATGATTGCGTTACCCTCTGAACGAAGGTGTGATGGGGTAAGTGCGGGCATCAAAGCAACCGCAGGTGCACGCCAGAGTGACATTGAGAATACGAAAAGAATAATGCAAATCATTGTTGCAGGGAGATTCGCTTTTAATGCAACCCAAGGAATGAGTGCGAAAAGGAATGCCGAAACAGGAGCACCGTAAACAATAAACGGACGACGTTTGCCGAGCTTTGAACGGCAACGGTCTGAAAGTTTACCGAATGTTGGCTGGAAAATAACACCGAAAATATTGTCGAATGTCATAATAACACCGATGAACAACGGAACAAGTGTAATTCCGCCACCGGTATGCACATCCTGACCCTGTGTTTCTGCAAATTTTGCAAGAACTGGGAAAGCCTCATTAAGTTTAGCACTTAAATTGGTAATCCAAACAGATTCAGTTAACAATCTGTTAAGAATCTTGGTGATGTATGGGTCATAAATTGCCCATGCGATTGATGTTGTGAGAAATGCAAAGCCTGTAAGTATGGTGTGCCATGTGTGAAGTTTGCCGTTTTTCTCACAAAACAGTTCTGTTTTGTTGCTCATAATTTTTCCTCCCGGATAAAATCAAAATTATACAAATACATTATACAATATTTTAACCGAAATTCATATGTGTAATTATTATAAATTTAAGAAAAATTTTTGTACATTGTGTCAAATAAATTGGGGTTTGTAGAGTTCTTTGTGTCATTCTGAGCAAAGCGAAGAATCTCTGTTTGGTTGAGATTCTTCGTCACTGCGTTCCTCAGAATGACATTACTTGTAGATAGTATTTACCCCAACAAATTCAATTTTCTTACACTATTCTTTTCAGAGGGTAAACAACACAGAGTTTTTCTTCATTACAAAATCTGCAACGGGAAAGTTTTGTTTCAACATCATCTACCGTCAATTGAAGCCCGAAAAGGTCATTATAGTGGTCAATACATAGATTTCTTTCAATATCACCAAAAAGCTCGTC
>JAZNZJ010000056.1:0-12772 GCA_045594885.1 Candidatus Fimenecus sp.
AAAATCAACTTCTGCTGATTCTGAATTCTCTGTTGCATTTGTGTCGTTTGGAAGTTCCTGTTCGTTAGAACCACATCCCGAAAACACCCCAAGCACAAGTGTCAAAACAATCAAACTAGATACTAATTTTTTCATATAGACCTCCAATTACAATTCTGTGCCAACAGATTCCTGTTTGGACACGACAATTTCTAGATTTCCATTCCTACAACGAATTTTGTCAATCATTTCTTTTTCGCGGGTAATATCACGAAGCATTACGTTGTATGTAAGTTTGAACATACTTCCCATATTGGTGCTTTTAACACGCACAAGATCGTGAGAGGTTGTGAACTCAGAGAAGATATCATCAAAAATGCCTGAATAATCCAAGTCTTCGGGAATGGTGATGGTAAAGGTCTTAAATGTAGCGGCATTTTTCTTGGTACCAAAATCCAATCGGTTATAAAGTACGAACATAATGCACATCACGACCGTAAAGAGAACGGCGAACCCAAGATAACCCATACCTGCTATAAGACCTGCGCCCATAGCTAAAAACAAGGTGCAGATTTCCTTTGCCGTGCCGGGAACAGAGCGAAAACGCACAAGGCTGAATGCACCTGCCACTGCAACACCTGTTCCTACGTTACCGTTTACCATCATAATAACAACACAAACTACCGCAGGCAGCAGAGCCAATGTTACAACAAAGCTCTTGGTATAGCGTGTGCGGTACATATAAGCAAATGCCATTAAAATGCCGATAACGAGAGATGCACCAAGGCAGAGTAAAAAATCGGTCACGCTGATGACCGCCGTTAAATCCGTATCAAATAATCCTTTAAATAAACTTTCAAGCATTCCGAGTTACCTCCAACATATTATATGAGTTCATTTTATGGTTTTGCGGAAAAATTAGCGTTCTGTACGCTGTTCCATATTTTGAAAAAGATGTTTTATATATTTTTTCTTTTGATAACACCTCGGTCATCCAAAGCGGAATACCGCCACTACATTTAATTTCCATCAGCACCTTACCTTCGGGCAAAATCGGTGTGCCGTAAGCATCAGATTGCAAAGACAGTTCCTCTTGTCTGCAAAGTATATTATCATCAAAAGTTACACGGAAGTCGCTACCGTCATTTGAATAATATGCCTCACGCTCATAGAAAAGGAATACTGTAGGATGAAGCGTACCATACAGTTCCATAAAATAATCAATTTCGTTTGATATTTGTGTGTGCTTGTCGGTATGCTTTTCTCCTGACAGCCATTTCATAGCTTCGGCTTCCGGCAAGGACATTCTTCGTTTATATACCACGTGCTTATATTTCTTTTTCAGTTCAACAAACACCGTGCTATCGGCATCGGCTTTGCTATAACTTCGTATGCGCAGTTTTTCCTTATAAGCCGGCTTCTCAATGGAACGCCGAATTAAAAGATAGGTATCCGTATCAAAATAAAGGTTTCGGATGGTGGTTCTTCCGTATTTATCAAGCTTCATATACGGTGTCATCGTTGCAAGGACTCGTTCCTTTTGCTCGGTTGTGAGCATATATTTCAGTTCGTATCTCTTAAATACGGTTTGAAATGCCATAAAAAACCTCCTGTACCATGATACAACCATTGTACAGGAGGAAGATTGAAGTTTTATTGAATTTCTTTAATTTTTTAGATTGTTGGAATTTGTACTCTGAATTCTACAAATCCGTCAAAGCAGTGCACCGCAATATTACCTTTGTGTGTGGTGGTAATTGCTTTGGCGATGGCAAGTCCGAGTCCGTAGTGCTTGTCCTCACCGTTACGTGCAGTATCCACACGATAAAAACGCTCGAAAATATTTTCTCGTTGCTCTTCGGGGATTTCATCACCTTTATTGATTACCGAGAGTTTTGCAAATCCGTGTTCCTTGGTCAAGGTCAGCCAAACTTCGCCTTTCTCTTTACTATGGCGAATAGCATTATCAAGCAGTATGGACACAATTTGTTTAAGCTGCGTGCTGTTGCCAATCACACCGATATTGCTTGTAATGTTTGTGTTCAAAGTGAGTCCTTTTTCAAAAGCAACGCTTTCAAATGGCAGAGTTTCACCTGCAACAAGACGGCTGAAATCAATGTGTTCCATCTGTGGAGCTACATTCTCTGTTCGTGCAAGGTCTAAAAGCTGACCGACCAACATTCCCATCCGCTCATTTTCATATTGAATATTTTGCAACCATTGGTTATCGCCTATTTCACGGAACAAAAGCTCTGCATTGGCGCTTACCACAGATACAGGGGTTTTTAATTCGTGACCGGCATCCGAGATGAATTGTTTCTGCTTTTGATAGCTTTCTTCAAGAGGATTTACAATTTTTCTTGCAAGGAATACCGATAAGAAGAAAAACAATACCAATGCAACACCGCCGAAAATCAGCGTATAGCGGAACAAGGTCATCGCACTCTCGTTAATAACGGTATTATCCATGAAGCTGACAAGAGCGTATCCGTCTTTATCGGTTTTATAGAAAGCAAGGTTATCGTCTGTACCATACTGTTTATTGTCTTTAATAATTCTCTGTGCCAGTTCCTTTAGGTCATCATTGGAATGTACCGTTGGCGGTTCATTCTTTATCTCAAGTATTTCACCGTCATAGGATACCGCAACCGTGTAGAAGGTGGATAACTGAAACATTGGCGACTGCGGATCAAATTCGGGGTTGAAGCCGTGATTACCGTCAGGTCTTGGTCTATTGGGTGGCATCATTTCTCCAAACGAATTTGGCAGCGAATACATTTCAGCGTGTGCCTGAAGCATTTGTTTATTTTGTTTTGTCATTTCAAAATAACTTGATGCATAAATAACGCCGAGTGTTCCCACCCATAAAAGTACAAGGATAGACATAATGGCGGCAACGATTTTTCTATGGGACTTCTTAAACATCGTCACACCTCAATTCATATCCGATTCCGCGCACCGCTTTGATTTCGGTTTTCGCTTCCACAAAGCTAAGCTTTTTACGGGTAAACGACATATATACTTCTACATTATTGTACTCTGCATCACTTTTAAATCCCCAAATTTTCACTGCCAACTGCTCACGGGTAAGAATCTGACCGCTGTTTGCAATTAAGTATTCAAGGATTCGGTATTCCTTTTCGCTGAGTCGAACACTCTGACCATTGGTAGTGCAAGATAATGTGAGAGTGCTTGTATCAAGAGTAATATCAGCAAAAGAAAGAATGCCATCTGTCGTGCCGAGCGTTCTTCTACCAAGTGCACGAAGTCGGGCAAGGAGTTCTTTGGTCATAAACGGCTTTGTAAGGTAATCGTCTGCGCCGCTGTCAAGACCTGTCACTTTGTCGTCAAGCTCTGCTTTTGCGGTGAGCATTAAGATCGGTGTGGCGATTCCTTGGCTTCGAACACGCTTTGCAATTTCAAAGCCATTCATTCCGGGAAGCATAACGTCAAGGATAATGATGTCGTATATATTGCTCTCTATAGCTGCCAAACCGTCAAGTCCATTAGCATAATGGTCAACCTCATATTTTTCAAGACGCAGGATTTCGCATAGCGCCTCGGCCATTCTTTTTTCATCTTCAACGAGTAAAATCCTCATAGGGACACCTCCACTTATACATCATTATACCATAAAAGATTGAAAAATCATTGAAGAAATTTTTATGTATTATTTTTTCAACTGTTAAATTTCCAGAAAAGAAAGCCGGACGAGACATAAAACTCATCCGGCTTTGTGGCAGTTTGAATATTTAGTTTTAGCTACTCAGAGTATGTATTTCTGACGCATATCTAGAATGATATTCTGCTCCTCGATGGGGCAAACTGCTTGAAATCCGCATCAATACTAACTATTTTACGGTTTGCCCTATTATAACGCATTCCTCAATTCTTCTCACAATCCCAGTCGATTTCATATATAAAAACTCCTTTTAATTCAAATCGTGATGTTAGTATTTGTAAATGGTGGAGATTATACTTGCTTTTTACTACTGCGATTGGAGTTTTTTATTATTTATACATATTCAAAGTTCTTTCCAATCGTTTTTTTAATGCCTTTACCACGGCGGGAGGACCAATCACTTTGGCAGTATCATCAAAATCTATAAAGTATATTACCGCCTGAAATAGTGTGCAACGGAATGTATATATTTTTAAATCTTTGTTATCGCTAATTGTGCAAGAAATACATCGAGGTCTATTAAGCAATTTTGAACGATATAGTTGTTCAGCTTTTGGTGACATTTCTACCATAACATCTTGGGGTAGTTCACTTATAAAGGCTGGAGATAAATCGTTAAGTGCGTTATTTATGGCTTCGGAATCGATTTTATTTTTTTCTTTGATTAAAGGATTAATCCATCCATATTTTTTATTATATCTTAGATTTAACAAACGAATATTTTTTATGTTGTCTTTGGTGGGCTTGAATGTTTTGGGGTCATACTTGTCTTTTCTTATGCCATGACCTATAACATATGTGTATTGAAGAATAGGGTCATTTAAGATTTTGTATGGATGCATAATTAATGGTATGTTACTAGTTGACATGTACTCAAAAGGTATTCCGTCGTCAATTAGTTTTTGTATATCGTTGATTGCTTCAGCGAAAACGATTTTTTCTCTATGAGCGAAAGGCATTTGTGAAAAATCTTCTAAAAGTTCTGATATGAATGCATGGGATTCAGAATGTGAGCGGCTATCATAGCTCAACTTTTTACAAGATGGTTTGGTTATTGACCAAGTAAAACTTTTGGTTTTATCTCTCATCATTCGCCTATTTGTATTGTTTCCCTTTTTTAAATACAAGTTTATAATTGTTTTTTTGAAAAAAATTTCATCATCCATTAAAAGGGATTGTATAACCAAAGTGGTGTCTTGCTGGTTTTCCATAATTGCAACTTTTTCGGAATCTTTGCAATATGATAGGATTACAGCTTCTATAAGTTGGCTCAACTTTATATTAAAAATCAACAAATCTTCTTTTAAGTGGGCATAGCATTTTTCGGGTAAAGTTATTTTTATTTTTTGCCCTGTATGGTAAGTAATATACATATATGTCTTCTCCTATTATTTTTAAAAAATTATATAGTTTTTTTTGATAATTGTCAACATAAGTTCCTAAAAAAAGGAACTTATATTTTCGAAATTACCTTAATGTAGCGACGATATAT
The DNA here is from genome assembly GCA_045594885.1 of Candidatus Fimenecus sp. Lineage (GTDB taxonomy): Bacteria > Bacillota > Clostridia > Oscillospirales > Acutalibacteraceae > Fimenecus. Next base: position 5,154 of record JAZNZJ010000056.1, read on the forward strand.
GCTAAAAAAAGGAACTTATTTCGTGTGGATTTATATCCCTATGCAAAAAAATAAATTGTTATATAATAAAGACAGCAAAGAAAAAGGGGGTAATAATATGTGGCTGATGCTTGCGGCGACAACAAAGTCAACATTGTTGATAGTGGGTAAAGCACTTGTGATTTGTGCACCTGTTTTTTCTGCAATACAAAGTTATAGGGATTCAAATAAGAAGGGGTGATTTATATGTTTGGTATTATTAGTACAATTATGGTGGCGATAGGTCAAGTAATACAGTTGATTTTTAATGAGAGGTAATGTATAATGGTGAAGAATAATATACCACTTAAAGATGCAGCTTGTGCAGGAGTGGGTCCTTCGCAATCAGGGGTTTACATACTTAGATTAGAAGGAAAAGTTATGAAAGTGGGTAGTGCTAAGATTGGCATACAAAAGAGAATGCAACAGTACTATGGGCTTAATGCACATTGTGGCTTAAATAAATTTATCACAAAAGCAAACAGGGATGATATTTTTGTTAGTTATCAAACTTGTTTGGAAGATGCTTGTGAAGAATTAGAGACTAAATTGTTCAATAAGTATGGTCCTATTTCAGTTATGCCTTGGGCAGAACGCAGACCCAATTGTAACAGTGATAACTATGTTTTAAAGATTTGAAATGTGGTTGAAAAAGGAGAGTTACTGATGGAAGATAAAAATCGCGAAATAGTTTGTGAACAAATTATAGAAACTGTAAAAATTTTAGAGAATCCGCCTTCGCCATGGGTTGGTTTAGCAGATTTAGGGAACACCTTGAGAGGTCAGGGTATATCATGTCGAGAATATGGATATCAAAAATTAAAAACATTTTTGGAGTCGTTTGATGAATTGTTAGAGTTCAAAACGACGGATGATGAAGATAAGCCACCTGTATATTATGTACGTCTAAAAGAAAAATATCGAACCCCGACAGATTGTGAATCGAAAATTGCGCCAGAATATACATTTAAACGTGAATGCAAAGAATATACTGCTGATATGCGTTTTTCGGATTGGGCCTTTATACATAGTGATAAATATGAGGCTCTTGTTAAAATGGCGTTAGAAGAGGAGTGGGGCAAAATTGACAGAGTTAAATTTAGTGTTGAGGAAAATAGAGAAATTCACTATTCAAGGTATCCAAAACTAGAAAACTACATAACCAACACAGCGAGACGTTTAGCACATGAAAAAAAGATATTATATGCTACAAACTCTTCAGATGGTGCAAAATATGCTGCCTTTAATACTGGATTAGTTGATAAATCATATGATTGGATTTATGCTCTTTTTAAGGAAAATACTCGTTTACCTGATAAGGCTCCGTGGTATTTAGTGGATTTTGTAATTGTTGGGCAAAACGCAGGAAAAACTCTCAATTCTATTTTTCAGGAGTTGCCTCAACGAGCTAATTACTTTGACAGTATAAACAGTGTGTTGTTTGATGCAACAAAGCGAATAGAATGTGATTATGAGCATATTCTTATTGAGCATGCAGAGCGTTTGCCACCTGATTTTATTATAAATCATTGCCCTGAAATTGTATGCATAGATGGTGTGAGTGTTGAAGATGTTTATGATGAAAAATTTAGCGATGAATCTCGTAAAGAATATTATGAGAAATTTTCAAACCTACTTCAAGAATCCCCTTTGTTATATAATCGTATGAAAAAAAGCTTTGAAGACGCATTGGCAATGGCGATTAAAAGAGTGGAGTGGAACTATAAAACAGCTGTGCCTATGTATTATCCAACCAAAAACATTGGTGCGTTGCTTTTGCCACTTATGTTAGTAACACCGGACCGTGTTGATGTTGCTTTAGTTGTGACCAAAGAACCATCTGGTGCTTATCAAGGTCAAACCATATTAACTTTAGGTATGGCATATGAAAATAGCAGACTTGTCTCTAAGCCGGATAGTGATTGGTTAATTGACCCTACCGTTTATAGATAATACAATTAAAATAGCGGAGTGAAAAATCACTCCGCTATTTGTTATGCTTTTATTAAATTATGTGTTTTTCATAATGACTGCACCAACACATTCGCCTACGTGCTCACAAGCATCGGCACACGATTCGAAGCAATCATATATTTTACTGAATGACAAAACCTTAAGAACATCGGTCTGGTCCTTTGTAAGCTCACGAATTGATTTGAGATAAAGACCGTCACATTCTTCTTCGACATCGTTAAGAGCAACGATTAAAGAATGAATTTTTTTAGAACGCTTGAAGTTTTCAAACTCGCACATAAGTTCACAAAGAGTTTCGCAGGATTTTACAATTTTCTTTGCAAATTCAATAACAGAAGGGTCAACTGATTGAATGTTATAGATATAGAATTTTTGCAAAATTTCTTCAATCTTGTCAGTTACTTGGTCAAGATTATGACTTAACATATCTAAATCTTCACGGTCAACCGGTGTTACAAAAGCCTTTGCAAGAGCCTCATTCATTTGGTGCTTCTTTTTATCAGCATTATGTTCGATTTCATGCATATTTTTAAGCATTGTCTCAATATTTTCAGGGTTGTAGTTTTCAAGACATTCTACAAGATATAATGCTGCTTTTTTTGAGAGTTCAGTAGTTGCTACAAAGTTTTCAAAATAAAATTTATCGCCTTTAGCCATTATAAAAATCCTTTCTATCAGGTGAATATAAACATAAACAGTTTTGTCATTAAAAAGCCCACAAGTCCGCAACCGGGGAAGGTGAGTACCCAAGTGAGCACCATTTCTTTAACAACACCAAAGTTGATAGCCGAAACTCGTTTTACCGCACCAACACCCATAATAGAGGTGGTTTTTGCGTGAGTTGTTGATACAGGAAGACTGAATACAGAACAAATCAAAAGAGAGAGTGCTGCTGCAATATCCGCTGAAAAGCCCTGATATTTTTCAAGCTTAACCATATCCATACCAACGGATTTAATAATCTTTTTACCGCCCATTGCCGTGCCCGCTGCCATAATTACTGAGCAGACAATCATAAGCCAGAGGTAATCACCCGCAATATTAATGTCGGATGGTAAGCCTTGTCCCTTTGACATATATACGCAAAGAAGAACAACACCCATAAATTTCTGTCCGTCCTGTGCACCGTGCATAAATGCCATTGAAGCAGCACCTACAATCTGTGCACCTCTGAAAAAAGGTTCGGTTTTTGGTCTGTTAGCTTTATAAAATAGCATTGTAACAAGCTTACACACTATCCAACCAAGCCCGAAACCGAGTACAACGGAAATGCCTATACCATAAATAACTTTAATCCATTCACTACCATTAACACCCGACAAACTGCCGTGAAGTGCAATTGCACTGCCGGTAAGACCTGCAATCAATGCGTGACTTTCGCTTGTGGGAATACCAAATACCCAAGCAAGTGTGGCCCAAAGAACAATGGCAAATAAAGCCGCACTCAATGCAATAATTGCTTTGTCCGGGTCCGAGCCAAAATCCACCATTTTTGTGATAGTTTCTGCAACGGTTGCATTAACGAGTGTCATTATAAAAACACCGAGAAAGTTAAATATTGCTGCCATTAGTATTGCCGCTCTTGGTGGCATACATCTTGTTACAACGCAGGTTGCAATGGCGTTCGGTGCATCTGTCCAACCATTTACTAATATAACACCGAGTGTCAATGCTACTGCAATAAACAACAACGGATTCGCTGTCATTTGATTCCAAAATTCTAATATTGAGTCCATAAATTCTCCTTTAGAATGCTTATTTCGACAACAAATGGAGTCATTTATATTGTATTTGATAACATTAAAAGTGTCAAGTCTATTTTAAACCTAACTTAACACCAAGTCATTAAAAATGTGGTTATTAATTTTATTATTTATAGCATAGAGTAAATGTCTTTTTTTCAAGAACAATAGTATAATAAAAAGCAAAAAATCAATTTTTGTAAGGCAATAAAAAAATTTTTAAAAATTTTAAAAAAAGTTTTAAAAAAGTGTTGACAAGTGAGATTAAATGTGGTAAATTATACGAGCCGCTGAAAACAGCAGCAAAAATGTGGGAGCATAGCTCAGCTGGGAGAGCATCTGCCTTACAAGCAGAGGGTCACAGGTTCGAGCCCTGTTGTTCCCACCAAATGGCCCGGTAGTTCAGTTGGTTAGAACGCTAGCCTGTCACGCTAGAGGTCGACGGTTCGAGCCCGTTCCGGGTCGCCATTTTTTGCCTCTGTAGCTCAGTTGGTAGAGCAGAGGACTGAAAATCCTCGTGTCATTGGTTCGATTCCGATCGGAGGCACCATTGTATGCGGATGTAGCTCATCTGGTAGAGCGCCACCTTGCCAAGGTGGAGGTAGCGAGTTCGAGCCTCGTCATCCGCTCCATAAAAAACAGGACACAGAATTCTCCCAGTTTCTTGTGTCCTATTTTTTTCAAAAAAGTAAATACGGCGACATAGCCAAGTGGTAAGGCGTGGGTCTGCAAAACCCTGATTCATCGGTTCAAATCCGATTGTCGCCTCCAGGTGAGGTCTTAGTTTAGACCAAAAGCAGAAACCCCTTGAATATCAAGGGGTTTCAGCTTTTTTATGGTGAATTTTCTGACCTATTGCTGACAGAACCAAAATCGCCTATTTTTAAGACCACTCGGATTTGAACCAGTGAAATCACTAAAAAATGAATAATTTTATACATAAGACCTAATTTTAAGGAAGATTAACTTCTGAAAAAATAGGTCTTTTTTATTACCTAAAATCTCTGCTATTATATAAATCTGTACATACATAATAGTTATAAGAAAATACTTGATTTTCGTAATATAACTTTTATAGTAATGATCAAGGACAGATACGAAATTACAAAATTATTCAGTGTTTAAATCTTTTAAGTGTCGGATATAGTAAGTAAAACTTTGTATTGGTTTTTGATATTAAATCGTTTTGATTTAGTCAAAGAATAAGATAAATTATAAAATATGTAAACCCATTGATTTTATGAGAAGAAAATAGTATACTAAATATTGAGAGATAATAATTTAGGTTATTAAAAAATAAATATTTAAAAGAGCGAATGTAAATTTCAAATAGATTTATATTAGGTTTATATTTTATGAAATTAGAAAATATATGTGATGTAAGAATACAATATTAATGATTTTATTAGTTAAACAAATGAGGTGATAATTACGAAAAGTATGTTATTAATAGTTGATTTGCAACTTGGCTTTATTACACCTAAAACAAAAAAGGTTATTAGTGTAATTGAAAGTGCCAAAAATAGTCTTGATTATGATGTTTGTGTTTATAGCAGATTTTATAACAGTAAAGAAACGAGTTTTTCTCGTATTCTTAATTGGAAGAGATTTCAATCTATTGAAGAACAAGAAATAGTTTTGCCAATAGATAAGAAAGACTTTGTTGTCTCTAAAGATACTTATTCTGCTGTTACAAGAGAACTCAAGTATATTATAGATACTCATCAAATTGAACGTGCGTACATTTGTGGTATTGATACTGATTCGTGTGTTTTGGCAACTGCCTTTGAACTGTTTGATAACGGGGTTGAGCCAGTAATAATAATTGACGGATGTGCATCGACTGGCGGTGATGAGGTTCACTGCGCAGCAGAAATGATTATGAAGAGATCGTTTGGTAAAGAAAACGTCAATCCTTTGACGTGCTATATAGGAGGAAATATATGAAAACCGCACTTCTTATCATTGATATGTTGAATGAGTATTTAGATCCGAACGGGAAGATATACTGTGAAGCGGGTCGTGAAATTATCAACAACATTGCTACACTTAAGGATCATTTTAGAAAGTCTAACAATCCAGTTGTTTATGTAAATACAAGTCATATTAATGGTGGTGATCCCGAAACTTCCAAATGGGGGCTTCATGCTATGCGTGGCACATGGGGAAGTGAGGTAATACCAGAATTGCAACCGGATGAGACAGACTGTGTTGTTTTAAAAAGAACCTATGACGGTTTTTACAACACAGAACTTGAAATGACTCTCCGAAGTTTGGACGTTGACACGGTAGTGGTTTGCGGCATACACACACATGTATGCGTGCTTTGCACTTCACTTGGAGCTTTTTATCGCGGATTCAATGTTATTGCATTGGAAGATTGCATGACAACTGGCTACGAGCCTAATCATGAATCTAGATTGAGATTTTATAATTCCCATATTGGAAAACTGACAAACTTAAACGATTATCTTAATGAGAGCCAGGATGTAGATGAGTAATAAGAGAAAAACAGATAAATCAAAATCTACGGAATCACCAATTGAAGAGTCTAAATCTGTTTTACAACTTTTCCCTGTAAGGATTATTCCAGTAGATATTGGCTATAAGATTGATGAGAAGAAGCAAATGGTCATTTGCGAAGCGATGTCCGCCAAAGGAATGAATACTCAGCAAGGAGTTCGTCTTTTTGGTGAGGATGCAATATTAAGAATAGAGTGTTCCGACAGACTACATTTTTATCTTTTTGCTGACGGGGTGGGTGTTTTCTCTTATCAAGATGATTGTGTGGAGTTTATGGGGCCAGAGGTTTTAGATGCAGAAAGTGTCTTAACAGAAAGAAGAAACGCCCATAAAGGGATACTTGGTCATACTCATCCTATTTCTCAACAACTAGATGAGATTGTTGATTTAATGAGAAATCTGATGAAACGAAAGAAACGAAGAAAAACCTCATATGCTGAATGGGAGAGCGGAGGACTTTCCTATGTCATGAGTTTCTATCTTTTGAATTCGGAACGCAATATAATCGATAATCCCAAAGTTCAAGAATGGCTTGGAAACCTTCTCTTTACTGACAGGCATACATATTTTGGCGCAGTTAGCGACTATTTTGAGCAAGAAAAAACTGAGCAAATTCTTAAAAATGTAGATGTATTAAATAATATCCATGTATGTCATTCGTGGGCGACTATGGTTGCGCTGGGCGAACTTCCTCCGAAACACAGGGCATATTACATAGAGTTGGAAGTAGTGTTGCAACACATTTGGATGTATGCATATATCACCGAGCAAAATATTGATATGTTTTTGGCTGCATCAGATAAGAAGATTTCATCGCAACAGCTTACAGATTTTTATGATACGCTAATAGATATGACATTAATCGTAAAAAAATATGATACGATCATTAGCAGTACAGTGCATGAACGAGAACTGCGAATATTTGAAGCGTTAAAGGAAAGTAGTAAACTGGAGGTGCTTAAAAAGGGTATTGATGATAAAAGCCAAATATTGGAAAGCAAGCTTTCCTGGGCTGTGGATCAAAAACGACTAAAGAGCGATCGTAATACTGAGTTGTTTATTACGGTTTTGACTATACTAGAAGTTTTGAGTGGCTTTGGATTGGGGTTGACTGATTTTACGAAACCATATGTGTGGATATCAGTATCTATTTTCTTACTTGCATTTATATTTTATCGAACAAGAGATTGAATTTTAGGCGGTTCTAAAATGAGACATACTCCAAAAAAATCGACAAGTTTCGACTTGTCGATTTTTTTATCCATTGCGAAAGCAATGGTATATCATCAACAATGGCAAATATGCCATTGTTGTATCTCATCAGTCCGTCAGGACTGCATATCATCACGCTTTAGCGTGTAT
>JAZNZJ010000057.1:0-17844 GCA_045594885.1 Candidatus Fimenecus sp.
TCGATTATACAATGAGGTAGTATGCTATGATAATTTTAGGCATCGACCCGGGCTACGCAATAGTGGGTTGGGGAGTAATTGACTATACCGCAAATCGTTTTCAGGTAATCGCTTACGGTGCTGTTACAACCGAGGCAAAAACACCATTTAACGAGCGACTTGAAACTGTGTATGATGGTATTTGTGACATTATAAATAAATATAAACCCGATGCTTTGGCAATTGAAAAGCTTTTCTATAACACCAATGCAAAAACGGTTATTGATGTTGCGCAGGCAAGGGGAGTAATCAACCTTGCAGCACAAAAAAACGGGCTCGACATTTTTGAATATACACCTTTGCAGGTGAAACAGAGTGTTGTGGGGTATGGTCGTGCCGAGAAAAAGCAGGTGCAGGAAATGACAAGGGTTATTTTAAAACTTGAAAAAATTCCAAAGCCTGACGATACTGCCGACGCACTTGCAATGGCAATTTGCCACGCACACGCAAGTGGCTCACTAATGGGAAGACTAAGAAATATTAAATAAGGAAAATTTATTATGATTTATTCAGTAACAGGTAATGTGGTTGATTTTGATGTTAATACCGTCTGCGTTGACGTTAACGGTGTTGCATTCCGTTGTATGACCACTCTTACAACTTCACAAAAATGTGCTTCAATGGGTATGAAAGTTACTTTGTACACATATCTTAATGTCCGTGAAGATGCAATGGAACTTTTCGGATTTTATGATAAAACAGAAATGGATTGTTTCAAAATGCTCATAACCGTAAATGGTGTTGGACCTAAAATGGGACTTGCAATTCTTTCAGAACTCACACCCGATAAGGTTGCATTGAGTATCGCAGCGGGTGACCACAAAGCACTCACAAAGGCAAACGGTGTTGGTCCTAAACTTGCACAGCGAATTTGTATGGAACTCAAAGACAAGGTCGGTAAAGCCTTTGCGGGTGCAGAAACCTCTGTTGATTTAACCGCAGTGAGCTCAACTCTTACAAATTCAAATACTGCTGAGGCGGTTGCGGCTCTTGAAATGCTTGGATATTCGCAGAGTGACGCAAGTGTGGCAGTCAGCAAAATTGACCCATCACTTTCGGTTGAAAATATTATCAAACAAGCACTTAAGATGCTTTCACTTAATTAAGGGAGGAAAATGAAATGGATTTCGAAAATGAAAACAGAATAATGACTCCCGGTTTTACCGAAACTGACCACGATATTGAAATTTCTCTTCGTCCTAAAACATTGAATGAATATATCGGTCAGGAAAAGGCAAAAGAAAATTTGAAAATATATATTGAAGCCGCTAAAAATCGTGGTGATACTCTTGACCATGTCTTGTTATATGGCCCTCCGGGATTGGGCAAAACTACTCTTGCGGGTATTATAGCAAATGAAATGGGTGTGCAGATTCGTGTAACATCGGGTCCCGCAATTGAAAAGCCCGGCGATTTGGCGGCACTCCTGACAAACTTAAATGACGGCGACGTGCTGTTCATTGACGAAATTCACCGTCTTTCTCGTGCGGTTGAAGAAGTACTTTATCCAGCAATGGAAGATAATGCACTTGATATTATTATCGGCAAAGGCCCTTCAGCTCGTTCAATTCGTCTTGATTTACCAAGATTTACCCTTGTGGGTGCTACAACCCGTGCAGGTCAGTTGACCGCACCCCTTCGTGACCGTTTCGGTGTTATTTTAAGACTTGAACTTTATACACCCGAAGAATTGTCACAGATTGTTAAGCGTAGTGCGGGAATTCTTGATATTTATACTGATGACGGCGGTGCGTTGGAAATCGCCTCACGCTCACGTGGTACACCAAGAATTGCAAACAGGCTTTTAAAGAGAGCCCGTGACTTTGCACAGGTTATGAGTAACGGTGTTATCAGTGAAGATAATGCAAAAATTGCCCTTGGCAGAATGGAAATTGACGAAATAGGTCTTGATAATATTGACAGACTTATGCTCACTACAATGATTAAGAATTTCAACGGCGGTCCTGTGGGACTTGAAACTCTCGCTGCTACAATCGGCGAAGAAGCCGTTACAATTGAAGATGTTTATGAGCCATATTTGATGCAGATTGGTTTTCTTGCAAAAACACCCCGAGGCAGAGTGGCAACACCCTTGGCTTACAAACATTTAGGATTTAATGTTGGGGACACTAATAACAACGCAAATACCCAGACATCACTTTTTTAAGGAGGTATAATTATGGGCAGACTTTTTGGTACTGACGGTGCAAGAGGTGTTGCAAATACAGAGCTTACCTGTGAATTGTCAATGCAAATTGGTCGAGCAGCCGCAATGGTGCTCAGTAAAAACTTGAATGGCAAAAGACCCAAGGTGCTTATTGGTATGGATACCCGTGCATCTTCACAAATGCTTGAAAGTGCAATTACGGCAGGTCTTTGTTCAGTTGGTGCAGATGTTTTGCAATTGGGTGTAGTGCCCACTCCCGCAGTTGCATTTTTAGTGCGTAAATATGGTTATGATGCCGGTGTTATGATTTCTGCATCACACAACCCTTGCGAATATAACGGTATTAAGATTTTTCAGTCAAATGGTTATAAACTACCCGATGAACTTGAAAATGAAATTGAAGAAATCATTCTTGATAATGTAATAGAACTTCCTACACCAATTGGCGGTGAGGTTGGTCGGGTTGAGAGAAAAACTGATGCAATTAATGACTATATCGAGCATCTTCTCACTGCTACAAATATGAGCTTTAAAGGCTATAAAATTGCCCTTGACTGTGCAAACGGCTCGTCAAGTGTTTCAGCAGAAGAAGTTTTCACCCGTCTTGGTGCAGAGGTGGTTGTAATCAGTGCAGAGCCTGACGGTGTAAATATCAATAAGGATTGTGGCTCAACTCATCTTGAAAATTTGCAGAATTTTGTTGTGAAAAATGGTTGTGATTTGGGCTTTGCCTTTGATGGTGATGCTGACAGAATGTTGGCTGTTGACCACACGGGTGCAGTTGTTGACGGTGATAAATGCATAGCAGTTTGTGCAAAGCACTTGAAACAGTTGGGAAAACTCAAAAAAGACACGGCAGTTGTTACTGTTATGAGTAATATGGGCTTTTTTAAATTCTGTGAAGAAAACGGAATTAAATGCGAAAAGACAAAGGTCGGTGACCGTTATGTGCTTGAAAATATGAGTGCAAATGGCTACAGCATCGGCGGTGAGCAGTCAGGTCATATTATTTTCTTGCAATATGCAACAACGGGTGACGGTCAGCTTTCTGCAATTCAACTTCTTGCAGTTGTGAAAGATACGGGCAAACCCCTTAAAGAACTTGCCGACGAAATGACAGTTTATCCACAGGTGCTTATCAATGTTCGTGTTTCAAACTTTGGTAAAGCACAGTTTTCTAAAGATAAAGAAGTACAGAATGCAATTAAGCAGGTTGAAGAAGAACTTGGTACTAATGGCAGAATTCTTGTTCGTCTTTCGGGTACAGAACCACTTATCCGAGTAATGCTTGAGGGTGTTAATTACGAACAGATAAAAGAATTGGGCGAAAGTGTCGCTCAGGTTATAAGAGAAAGGTTAGTATAAAATGCGAGTTGCCGATAATTGGAAAGACTATGAACTTATTGACTGCTCTTGCGGTGAACGACTTGAGCGTTGGGGCAAAATAACTTTAATACGTCCCGACCCACAGGTTATATGGAAAACAGAAAAGAAAAATCCTCTTTGGCGAAAAGCTGATGCCGTATATCACCGTTCACAATCGGGTGGCGGTCAATGGGAAATTAAGAATAAAATCCCTGATTTTTGGACTATCGGCTATCGTGATTTGACTTTTAATATAAAAACAATGGGATTTAAACACACAGGTTTATTCCCCGAACAAGCAGTAAACTGGGATTTAACTGCAGAAATTATTAAAAATGCAGGCCGTGAAGTTAAGGTTCTCAATTTGTTTGCCTATACGGGCGGTGCAACAATTTCTGCGCTCAAAGCAGGTGCATCTGTATGCCACGTTGATGCCTCAAAGGGTATGACACTTTGGGCAAAAGAAAATGCCGTGTCATCGGGTGTTGCCGATAAGCAAGTGCGTTGGATTGTTGATGATTGCATTAAATTTGTTCAACGTGAAATCCGTCGTGGTAATAAATATGACATTATCATTATGGACCCGCCATCATACGGCAGAGGTCCGGGTGGCGAGGTCTGGAAGCTTGAAAATGAGGTTTACGGTTTTGTTGAACTTTGCAGTCAAGTGCTCAATGATGCCCCACTTATGATGCTTATAAATTCTTATACAACGGGACTCAGCCCCTCGGTTATGGAGTATATTTTGGGTACTGTTGTGAAAAAACGTTTTGGCGGTAAGGTAACGGGTAGTGAAATAGGACTTCGTACCACCGAAAATGGTTTAATTCTGCCTTGCGGTGCAAGTGCAATTTGGAGCAAAGAATGAGTATTATTGAATTTAAAAATGTTACATTTCGTTATGAAGGTGATGACGAAGGTGTGGTATTAGCCCCCGCCGTTAAGGAGTTTTCACTTTCGGTGGGTGAGGGTGAGTTTATCGCAATTCTCGGTCATAACGGCTCGGGTAAGAGTACCCTCGCTAAACTTGCAAACGGACTTTTATTGCCTGAAAGCGGTGACGTGCTCGTTGACGGAATGAACACTAAAAATGAAGCTGATGATATAAAAATTAAACAGACTGTTGGTGTTGTTTTTCAAAATCCCGACAATCAGATTGTTGCAACAATTGTTGAAGAGGATGTAGCCTTTGGCCCTGAAAATTTGGGGATTGAGCCTACTGAAATCCGTCGTAGAGTTGATGAGGCACTTAAAACCGTGGGTATGCACGAATACCGCAAACATGGTCCGCACAAGCTTTCGGGCGGTCAGAAACAACGTGTCGCAATTGCGGGTATAATCGCAATGGAGCCCCGTTGCATTATTCTTGATGAGCCCACCGCAATGCTTGACCCCATTGGTCGTCGTGATGTAATGAATGCAATCAAACGTCTTAATCGTGAGTTAGGCATAACCGTTGTTTTCATCACTCATTATATGGAAGAAGCCTGTGAGGCTGACCGTATCGTTGTAATGGACGATGCTCGACTTTTATTGGACGGCACACCCAAAGAGGTTTTTTCAAATCCACAAAAAATCCGCAGTATCGGGCTTGACGTTCCCCAAACCTGCCAACTTGCCGAAATGCTTCGTAAAGATGGTATCAAATTAAAAAATGATTTATTAAGTATTGATGAATTAGTTGAAAATATAGATGTTCTATTGAAAGGTCAGTAATTTATGTCCCACCTTGAAACTAAAAATTTAATATATGTTTACGGTGCGGGCACACCCTTTAAAATTACCGCACTTGACAATGTGAATATAAATATAGAAAAAGGCGAATTTGTAGCCATTATCGGTCATACGGGTTCGGGTAAGAGTACGCTTGTTCAACATCTTAACGGACTTTTAAAGCCTACCAATGGTGAAGTTTTACTTGATGGTGAAAGTATTCATAAGTCAAAATCAACACTTTTTGATGCAAGATTTAAAGTGGGCTTATGTTTTCAATATCCCGAATATCAGTTGTTTGAAAGCACGGTTTATAAAGATATTGCCTTTGGCCCTTATAATATGGGTCTTACTACTTCCCAGATTGATGAAAGAGTCCGTAATGCCGCAAAATACGTTGGAATTCCCGATGAAATGTTAGAAAAATCACCCTTTGATTTGTCGGGCGGTGAAAAAAGACGTGTTGCAATTGCGGGTGTAATATCAATGGAGCCCGAGATTCTTATTCTTGATGAGCCCACAAGCGGACTTGACCCACGTGGTCGTGAACAGATTCTTGAACTCATTAAAAAATACCGTGAAAAGACGGGTAAAACCGTTATTATTGTTTCTCACAGTATGGACGATGTTGCAAGATTTGCAACTAAAGTCATTGTAATGAATAATGCGAATGTTGAAAAAATGGGTACTGTTGATGAGATTTTTGAAAACTCCTCACGTCTTCGTGAAATCGGACTTTCAGTACCGCAGATTACAGAGATTTTTATAAAACTTCGTGAAAAAGGGTATCCAGTAAGCGAAAAAGTATATACAGTTGAGCAAGGCTACCTTGAACTTAAAAAACTTTTTGAGGGGAGGGGGATTTCTTGATTAAAGACATTACTTTAGGTCAGTATTTTCCGATGAATTCTTTAATTCATAAGCTTGACCCCCGTGTAAAATTGTTTTTTACAGTAGTTTTCATTGTAACAGTTTTTGCTTGTAATAATTTTGTGTCACTTTTGTTTTGTTTTATTGTGTCAGCATTGGTAATTGCAAGTTCAAAAATCCCCTTAAAAACTGTAACTAAAGGGCTAAAACCCATTATTTTGATTGTTGTTATTACTTCAGTTTTACAAATTGCATATGTAAAAACGGGTGTAGTTTTAATTGATGTGTGGAAAATTCAGATTACAAGTGGTGGTGTTCTCACGGCTGTATTTATGGCATTGAGAATTTCACTACTCATTGTTATGAGTACAATGCTCACTTATACCACATCACCAACCGCACTTACAAACGGACTTGACCGTGTGTTTTCACCATTAAATAAAATCGGCATTGATTTTCATACGGTCACAATGATAATGACGATTGCACTTCGCTTTATTCCCACTCTTATTGAAGAGGTTGATAAAATAATGAGTGCACAGAAAAGCCGTGGTGCAAATTTTGAGCAGGGTAGTCTTATAAAACGTGCAAAGGCACTTATTCCTTTGTTCATCCCCTTGCTTTTCAATTCAATTAGACGTGCATATGAGTTGGCAAATGCAATGACCTGCCGTTGTTATAATGGTGGTAAGGGCAAAACCACTATGAATGCACTGAAATATTCTTCAAAAGATTACCTTGCAACTGTATTTTCTTTTGCGGTAATCGGTGTAGTGGTTTTACTCAATATTTATTGTGGTGAGTATAATGCGGAATTTACTATTAACTCTGCGGTATGACGGTACTTCCTTTCACGGTTGGCAGCTACAACCTAATGGCGATACTGTTCAGCAGGAACTATCTAATGCTTTTAAAAATTTAAGCGGAAAAGAAGAAAACATAATAGGCTGTAGCCGTACTGATGCGGGTGTTCACGCAAATATGTTCTGTTGTAATGTGCGAACAGAATGTAATGTCCCCGCAGAAAAAATTCCCGATGCACTCAATTTCTATTTACCGCCCGAAATCTCGGTGTATGATTGCAAAGAGGTTGATTTTGACTTTCACGCAAGGTATGACTGCAAGGGTAAGGAATATGTTTATCTTATTTACAACGGTAAGCACCGTAATCCTTTTTATGAAAATAAGGCGATGTTTTATCCTTTCTTAATTGATGCAGAAATGCTAAATAGAGAAGCAAAAGCATTTATAGGAATTCACGATTTTTCTGCGTTTTGCAGCGCAGGAACAGAAATTCAAGACAAAACCCGTGAGATTTTTGATTGCTCGGTATCACGAAATGAAGATTTAATTGAAATTCGTGTCAGCGGTAATGGATTTTTATATAATATGGTTCGTATAATTGTGGGCACCTTGCTTGATATTCAGCGGGGTAAAATTCCACAGGGTAGTGTTTCCCAGATAATTGAAAGCCGTAACCGTGACAACGCAGGGGTAACTGCAGTTGCACAGGGGTTGTATCTTAACAAAGTATTTTATTGATGTGTGGTGACAAAGGTGCAAGAGAATAAGAAAAAAACGAAAAAAGTCAGTTCACAAAAAAAGAATAAAAATAGCGGAATTAGTCTTAAAACCGCAAAAACATTGAAGCTCGTTGCAATCATTTTTGTAGTTTTGTTGCTGATAGTAATCGCAGCGGCACAATTTGGCGGAGTGACTTTTTCAACCATATCCGACTATTTTTACAGTACAATTACAAGTATTGGCTCAGGTGAGGGGTATCCTTACAGTATGAACGGAATTGAAATTGCTGAAGCCGATGTAACCAATTCTGATGTGGTATTGGTTTATGATGATTCTGTTAAAATTCTTGATTCTACGGCAAAAGAACTTTCAAATATTACCCATGCTTATGACCATCCGGTAATGCATACCAATAGTGGTAGAATTCTTTTGTATGACGAGGGCGGAAAGAAATTTAGAGTTCAGTCAAAAACAAGAGTTCTTTATGAAAAAGAGCTTGATTATATGATTTTAACTGCATCAATAGGTAAAGAAGGCTCGGTTGCTGTTGCAACAAGAACCGAGGGTGCAGAGAGTATGTTGACCGTCTATGACAAAAATCACGAAGAAGTATTTGCGTGGACCTGTGCAAAGGAGCACATAATTTCCTGCGATATTTCCGATAACGGTAAATACTTTGCGGTATCCGTACTCGGTGTAAAAAACGGCTCAGTTTATTCAAAGGTTCATTTGTTCAATAAAAAATCCGAAACAATTGAAGCCACCTTTGAATATATGGACAGTGCGATTTCATCAGTGCAGTTTTTATCAAACGAAACACTTATGGTGTTGGGCGACAATGTCTGCGAAATTATAAAAGACAATGAAACAAAAGAAAAAGTAGATGTTTCGGTAAATACACCGTCAAGGCTTTATATTTCTGATAACAACACGGCAGTTCTTGTGTTATCAAAATATTCAAGCACAACACAAAAAATTATAGATGTACGCAATAAATCGGGTGCAGAGGTATTTACAAAAGAGATTGACGGACTTGTAAAGTCAGTTTCAACCGACGGTAAATATGTTGCGGTACTTACAGATAGTACTTTACAAATCTATAATATGAAAGGCGAAATATGTGGTAGTGCAGCGGTTAATACTGATGCCGAAAAAGTAATTGTTTCTGGCAGAAGCACATATGTTTATTCAGCCGATAAAATTGAAAAATATTCTTCTGTTGGTGATAATACAGAAGATGAAAATAAATAATGAGGTGATGTTATGTCAATTATTTTAGATGTTATTCTTATAGCAATTCTTGTAGGTTTTATTGCAGCCGCAGTAAAAAAAGGATTTGTATTATCACTTTTAGAACTTATTGCAGTTGTTGCTGCAGTCGCATTGGCATTTTCATTCAGTCCTGTTGTTGCACAAGCGGCATATGAGGGTGTTGTTGAAGATGCAATGATTGAGTCCCTTGAAGAGCAGTTAGATGCAAATATAAATGCTTCAGGAATCACTGAGGGTGTGGAATTAGTGATTAACTCCTTACCTGAATTTGTGGTTTCCTTTGCAGAGTCGGCGGGAGTAAGTGTTGACTCAATCAAGAAATCAGTTTCAACGGCTAAGTTAGATACTGAAAATCTTGCTACAGAAATAGTTACAAAGGTTGCACAACCAATTATTGTGGGTGTGTTGACGGTAGTATTCTTCATTATTCTCTCACTTCTTTTATGTTTTGTACTTAAAATTGTAGCGAAGCTCTTGTCAAAATTATTCGACCTTCCTATAGTTGGCAAGGTGAACAAAACACTCGGTGGTATTCTTGGTGCAATTAAGGGCATAGTTGTTCTTATAGTGGTATGTACTGCACTTAAGTTTATGTTTGAAAATGGCGATGGTGAAATTGCTGTTGCGGTACAGGAATCATTTGTTATCAACCTGCTTGACAATATCAATCCCTTTATAGAATCATTGAAAGAGATGTTTTAAGGAGTGACTAAAATGAGCGAAGAAAAGAAAACTTTAAAACAGAATGTAAAAGAATTGCTTGAGGGTAGTCTTACGATTCCAAATTTGATTTCGGTAATAAGAATATGCTTAATTCCCGTAATTGCTGTGCTTTATTATAAGGGTTATATCTGGTGGTCAGTTGCAATGATTGCAATTTCAGGACTTTCAGATGCGGTTGACGGCAAAATCGCCCGTAAATTCAATCAGGTTTCAGCACTTGGTAAAATTCTTGACCCGGTTGCAGATAAACTTACAATTTTTGCATTGGCAATAGTGCTCTTTCTCAAATTCAGAGAAGCACAGAGCGAAGCAATGCAAGCTTTTGCATGGGTGTTCTTATTGTTCATAATTAAAGATGTTATAATGATTTTGGGTGGTGCATTACTTATTGCTCTCGGTACACGTCCCGTTGCCGCAGAAATTTGGGGTAAGCTCGCTACATTGGTATTTTACGCAGTAATGGTTGTTATTGTAGGTTTCGGACCGGAAATCGGCGCAATCAGCAGTGTTTATCCTCAATATACACTCCCTGAAGCAGTAATGTTTATACTTGTAATAATAGCAGTAATTCTTACCTTTGTGGCTTTCTTTAGTTATGTGCCGGGTGCACTCAAACAAATCAAAGAAAACGCAAAGAAAAAATAATCACATAAAAAGGACAAAACGCAATGAACAAAAATATGATTTGCAGCAGATGCAAACAAAGACCTGCTGTGATTTTCGTTTCAAAAATGGATGGTGACAAAACATCCAATGAGGGCTTGTGCATTAAATGTGCAATGGAATTGAACATTGGCCCAATTAAGCAGATGATGGAAAATATGGGCATAACCGAAGACCAGCTTGACGATATTACTGAGCAGATGGACAGTATGATGGAAAGTATGGGCGACGATTTTGAACTTGGCGGTGCATCAACTTTCCCGTTTATGCAAAATCTTGGTATGGTGCCCACAGATGTGCCTGAAGAAAACATCAAAGACCTTAATGGTGATAAAAAGGGTGCACCAAAACAAAAGAAAAAACAGGGCACAAAGAATGATAAGAGAAAAATGCTTTCTCTTTATTGTACAGATTTGACCGCTCGTGCAAGAGATGGCAAACTTGACAGAATAATCGGCAGAGATACTGAAATTGCCCGTGCAGTACAGATTCTTTGCAGAAGAACAAAGAATAACCCCTGTTTAATCGGTGAGCCTGGTGTCGGTAAAACCGCAATTGCAGAGGGACTTGCACAACGAATTGCCGAGGGTAATGTACCTGCAAAGCTTGTTGATAAAGAAATTCATCTTCTTGACCTTACTGCACTTGTTGCGGGTACGCAATTCCGTGGTCAGTTTGAAAGCAGAATTAAAGGACTTGTCGAAGAAGTTAAGAGTGAAGGCAATATAATTCTTTTCATTGATGAGGTTCATAACCTTGTTGGCACAGGTGATGCCGAAGGCTCA
Source organism: Candidatus Fimenecus sp. (assembly GCA_045594885.1). Lineage (GTDB taxonomy): Bacteria > Bacillota > Clostridia > Oscillospirales > Acutalibacteraceae > Fimenecus. Next base: position 11,122 of record JAZNZJ010000057.1, read on the forward strand.
ATGAATGCGGCAAATATTTTGAAACCCGCATTGTCACGTGGCGAAATTCAGGTGATTGGTGCAACCACATTCAATGAATATCGTAAGCACATTGAGAAAGATGCAGCACTTGAACGTCGATTCCAGCCCGTTAAGGTTGAAGAACCATCAATTGAAGATACTTATAAAATGCTTATCGGTATTAAAGGTTACTATGAAACATTCCATCGTGTTCAAATCAGTGACAACCTTGTTTATAAGGCAGTAACTCTTTCAGAAAGATATATTACTGACAGATTTTTACCCGATAAGGCAATTGACTTACTTGATGAAGCTTGCACCTGTGCAAATCTTCGCAATAAGGCAATCAGTGAAAATGAAATAAACGAAAAGAAAATTTTTGAGCTTAAGAAAGAGCTTGAAGCCCTTGAAGAAAAAATCGCAAATCCCGAAAAGGACGAAGACCTTAATCCCATTTATGAAGAACTTTATAAAACAAAGGGTGAGTTGGCAGTCTGTGAGGGTAAAGCACCTGAATTGCAAGAAAAAGCAAGGGACAATCAAGTGCTTGAAGATGATTTGGCAAAGGTTATAAATCTTTGGACGGGTATTCCTGCAACAAAGGTAGTTGAGGGCGATGTTAACAGATTAAAGGGTCTTGAAGACAGACTTATGGAAAAAGTAATAGGTCAGGACGAGGCTGTAACACTTGTCGCAAATGCAATTAAGCGTAGCAGAATTCAGTTAACACTTCAAAAACGTCCCGCATCATTTATCTTTGTAGGACCTACGGGTGTGGGTAAAACTGAACTTGTAAAACAGCTTTCAACAGAGCTTTTTGACACTCCCGAAACACTTATCCGTCTTGATATGAGTGAGTTTATGGAGAAACATTCAGTTTCACGTCTTATTGGTTCTCCTCCCGGATATGTGGGCTATGATGAAGCAGGTCAGCTTACAGAAAAAGTGAGAAGAAAGCCATATTCAATTATTCTTTTTGATGAAATTGAAAAGGCTCACCCCGATGTTATGAATATTCTTCTTCAAATTCTTGATGAGGGCAAAACAAATGATGCTCACGGCAGAACAGTTAGCTTTGCAAATACAGTAATCATTATGACCTCAAATGCGGGTAGTCAAAAGGCAGAAACATCATTGGGCTTCGGCAAGAGCGAAAAAGACATTTCAAAAGAAAAAGTTCTTAAAGCACTCAATGAATTCTTGCGTCCCGAATTCATTGGTCGTGTTGACGAAATTGTTGTATTCAATCCATTGAGCGAAGAAGATTATAAGAATATTGCAGTTCTTATGATGAACGAAATGAAAACAGTTCTCAAGGATAAGGGCATTGAGTTCATTTATGACGAAAATACACCGTCTGCAATCGTTTCGAAAATGGACGGTAATGTGCGTGGGGCTCGTGATTTAAGAAATGTTATTCGTCGTAATATCGAAGATAAGGTTTCAACACTTATGATTGATAATCTCGGCACAACAATGCATAAAATCCTTGTCACATCAACAGATAATAATATTCAGGTAACATTTGAATAAACAACCAATGGCGGGGCAAAACCTCGCCATTATTATGATAAATTTGAATTTGTTGGGGGTAATAATATCCGGTAGGGCGGGGTCTTGACCCCGCCGTTGAGTTATCATATGTTATTCGGCGGGGTCAAGACCCCGCCCTACCATAAACAGTACATATAAAAGAACTCTACAAACCCCAATTTACACAACTATTCCTTTCACTCCTTTATTCACAACGAATATAATGAATAATGGAGGTGCACTATGAATGTTTTTATCTTAATGGCATTGTTGGCAACGCTTGGCACTTGGTTTGTAACGGCGTTAGGCTCTGCCATCGTCATATTTTTTAAATCACCCAATCAAAAGGGATTAAATATTATGTTGGGCTTTGCTTCGGGAGTAATGATTGCAGCGAGCTTCTGGTCGCTCTTACAGCCCGCAATTGAGCGAGCAAAGGAAACGTCGAATATACCCGCATATTTAGTAGCAACAATCGGATTTGTGTTCGGAGCATTGTTTATGTGGGCATCTGACAAAATTGTTACATTTGCAAGAAAAAAGACTGATAATACACAGGAAAAAGCAAATGAAAGAATGCATCGTATTATTATGTTGATTCTGTCAATTACACTTCATAATATACCCGAGGGATTAGCGGTTGGTGTAGCCTTTGGTGCATTGAAAGACGGATACACTGCAGAAAATTTAATGGCTGCAATATCTGTGGCTGTGGGAATTGGCTTACAGAATTTCCCCGAAGGTGCAGCGGTTTCCGTACCGTTAAGGCGGGAAGGTTATTCAAGAAAAAAGAGCTTCTTTTTAGGTCAATCGTCGGGTATGGTTGAACCGATTGCCGGTGTGTTAGGTGCATTATTAGTGGTTTATGTTGAAGCAATTTTGCCATATGCACTGTCATTTGCTGCGGGAGCAATGATATTAGTTGCCGTACACGAACTTATACCGGAATGTCAAAAAAATCAAAAAGCACAACCTTACTTAGCCACAATGGGAATTGTTATGGGCTTTGCCGTTATGATGCTGTTGGATGTAATGTTGGGGTGAGGATGCGAAATCAAATTATTCATTATTCATCAGCGAAGCGGTTTCATCATTCATTATTCATTGATAAAAGTCGCAAGAAGTGAATAGTGAAGAGTGAATAATGAATAGTGAAAAATACAAAAAGAAAAAGTCACACTATCGTGCGACTTTTATCTTTTTGGCTGGGGTGGCAGGATTCGACCGTATGCTATGGCTTTGCCTTGCATACTATTCGTTTGGCGACCCAATTTCTTACGAAATTCGGTACCCGCCAACCGCTTTTGACTAAAAATGATGCACTGCATCATTTTCTTAACGTCAAAACCTTCTCAGGTTCGAATCCTTTACTACCAAAAATTAAAACAAAAAAAGGCACCGAGATGGTACCTTTTCTGTTTTGGCTGGGGTGGCAGGATTCGAACCTACGAATGCAGCAGTCAAAGTGCTGTGTCTTACCGCTTGACGACACCCCAATATGAAATTGTGGTTTATACTCAAAACTCCGCCGAATTTTAGGCGGAGTCTTGAATTAGTGGGGTGGATAATCGGATTCGAACCGATGGTCTCCAGTGCCACAAACTGGCGCTTTAACCAACTAAGCTATACCCACCATATAAGTCAGCGCACAAAGTACGCTGATTGGCACGCTGAAAGGGATTCGAACCCCCGACCCTCTGCTTAGAAGGCAGATGCTCTATCCAACTGAGCTATCAGCGCATGTGGAGCGGGTGATGGGAATCGAACCCACACGACCAGCTTGGAAGGCTGGGATTCTACCATTGAACTACACCCGCAGTTCAAACGACGCTAATTATATTAACATAAAGACTGTTTTTTGTCAATATATTTTTTACTTTTTTTCTTATCATTATAATTAGTTTTTTTCTTGCTATTATCATACTTTTTCTGTTATTATATTAGTAAAGAAAAGGTGATTATATGAAAATAGTTGTTTTAACTGCTTTGGGTGTTGGTCTTGCCACCGTATTTGGTAGTTTTATAGGCTTTGCACTCAAGAAAATTCCACATAAATTCAACGACATTGTTTTGGGCTTTGCTGCGGGCATAATGCTTGCCGCCGCAGTGCTCGGCCTTATTGTTCCCGCTATGGATAGTGCAGAAGGTATTGGCGGTTTGCTTGTTGTAATAACAGGTATAATCTGCGGTGCAATTTTTTTAAGCCTTATGGATAGAATTATACCTCATATGCATCATATAACAGGAGTGGATAGTGAAACTCACTCAGAAAATACAATGCATCTAAACCGTGTAATGCTTTTTGTAATGGCGATTGCAATACATAATCTGCCCGAGGGTATAGCGGCAGGTGTAAGCTTTGGCACAGGTAATATTGCCGATGCTCTAACGGTTGCAGGTGGCATAGCATTGCAGAATATTCCCGAGGGTATGGTAATTATAGCCCCAATGCTCAATGCAGGTGTTAGAAAATCACGTACGTTTGTAATTGCACTTTGTACGGGTATTGTTGAAGTTATAGGTACAATGCTCGGTTATTTTGTTGTCAACATTTCTGTAGCAATTCTGCCTTTTGCCCTTGCCTTTGCAGGCGGTACAATGCTATATGTAATCAGCGACGAAATGATACCCGAAACTCATTCTCACGGCTTTGAAAAGGGAGCAACATATTCACTTCTTGCAGGGTTCTGCGTAATGCTCACAATGGATTTTCTTTTGGGTTAATTTAATAAGGACTTGCACAAAATTACACCTTTTGCATATTATTTGCAGAGGTGTTTTTTATGTTGCTTTCATTATTACAAAATCTTTCAACCAATGTGCTTTATTTTATGTTGCATCTGTCAAACAACAACTCTTTTCCCAAGCCATTGACGGCAAAAGAAGAGGAGGCAGAGCTTATCAAATTTCACCGTGACGGCGATATAAATGCGAGAAACAAACTTGTTAATCACAATATGCGACTTGTAGCACATATAATTAAAAAATATTATTCCAATTATTCAGACCAAGAAGACATAATCTCAATAGGTACAATTGGGTTAATCAAGGGTATAAACACATTTGATTACACAAAGGGCACAAGACTTGCAACCTATGCTTCAAGGTGTATCGAAAATGAGATTTTTATGCACTTTCGTACCCGCAAAAAGAATGCAAATGAGATTTCAATGAACGAGCCAATCGACACCGACAGCGAGGGAAACCCACTCACATTTACCGATATCATTTATAGTGAAGAAACTGTGTTTGATGATGTAGAACTTAAAATGAATTCAGAAAAGCTTTATGAATACCTTGAAAATCTTGACGATATGCGAAAAAAACAAATACTTATAATGCGATACGGACTTTATGATACCGAGCCACTTACTCAACGTGAAATCGCAAAGCAACTTAATATTAGCCGTTCATATGTGTCACGAATTGAAACTAAAGCATTAGAAGAATTGCGTGAGTTTTTTGAGGTGGATATATAAAAATCTAATTTTGTGTAATTGTTTTTACACCTCATCAGTCAACTACGTTGACAGTTTCTCCTTAAGGGGAAGCCTTGTTTTGCCTTCACCTTGAGGGGAAGGGGGACCACTTGCGGTGGATGAGGTGTCATATGAAACAATTCCACAACCCCCAATTTATAAGTATGTTTCGTAAAAATATTCCTTGCGCAACTATTATCGTTCGTGTATAAAATGCTACATATATATTGAAATAACACACTATTTTTGTTATAATATCTTGATAATTTTTATTGAGGTATTCACTATGAGTAAAGTTGCAGAAAAAATGAATAAACATTTAGGTAAATGGGGTCCTTATTCAAAGAAATACAGCGGTATTTCACGAATTGTTGACCATAATACAGAAGGCGGTGTCCGTTTCGATTGCGTTGTAAGCCCCGCTATTGAAAATGCTGATTCCCGTGTGCCTAATGTGACCGTTCCCGTTGGTGTTCATCCTTGGGAGGCTAAATCTGACTATTCATTCTATTCCTACCGTTATGATTTGGAATGGAAAGACCGTGTATATGCTGACGTATCATTCACAAAGCTCAGTGACGATAGCGTTCTTGTGCGTACAGAATTTGTAAATAATACCGACATTATGCAAATCTGTCTTCTCAATCTTTTCTCTGCAATTGAATACCCAAATGTTTTCACGACAACACCAATATTGCCCCCAAAAGCAATATTTATAAAGGCTCTTGATTACAAGTCATATGACTATAACACCTCTCGTCCATGGGACAAGCAGGTGATTGATGCTATGAAAAAAGGCGAATTCTTTGACGATAATTTTACTTATCATCGTGGCCTTGGCGACCGTGATTGCAATCGTTATATTTTGTCCAAATGCCCAAAACTCGGTGAAGAAGCAGGGGATAAAATTACTTATGAAATAAACGGAATTGACGCATTTTTAACCCCCGTTCTTCATATTCGTTACCGCACAACAGATGATAAGAACAGTGTTTGGAAGCTGAATGGCAAAGAACTCATATTCACATCTGCCGTTGATTTCAATATTATTGAATTACCGATAAATACAGAAAATATTGAACTTGTATCTTGCGGTACTGGTGGAATTGAATTTGATTTTCTCTGTGTTACAGAAGCAGGTGAGAAGATTTTTGTAAAATCAGAAAATCATAATTTCTATCCTGAAATTGAAATATGTGACGAAAACGGAAAGCTTGTTTCTTATAAATACGATGGTGTTGATGGTAAATTCTATGTGAAAACCTTTAATACTTCAACCCGCTGTCGTGATTTTAACACAGGTTGTCTTGAAGACAGCCCAACCGCACGAATTTCACAGCCCGACGAAAGCTTTCAAAATATGCTTGAAACATTTTCAGGCTCATTCTCAGAAAAACGCAGTGATGAGGGTTATTATCATAATGCTGTTGTCCATACTCTCTACGTTGAACCACGTTCAACTCATGTTGAGTACGTAGTTCTTTCATATGGTGAAACAGAGTATAAAACAGTTGAAGAATATGAACGAATTTATGAAAAGGCATATAATTCACTTGAAAAATTTGACTATAATTTAGCGGGTAAAACCTATGAATTCTCAAACAGAATTCTACGTGCTACCGTATTCCAAAATACAGTTTATCCTCTTTACCGCAACGGTGAATATATTGTACATCACACACCGGGTAAGCGTTGGGACTCTTTTTATACT
>JAZNZJ010000058.1:0-56788 GCA_045594885.1 Candidatus Fimenecus sp.
GACAATTCGTGATAGTGAGTTGCAAAAAGAGTTTTTGCACCGATTCGTCTTTTGTCTGCAATATACTCAACAACAGAACGAGCAATACTCATACCGTCAAAGGTAGATGTGCCACGACCGATTTCGTCAAGGATTATAAGGCTATTCTTTGTTGCGAATTTAAGAATTTCTGCAACCTCATTCATTTCAACCATAAAGGTTGATTGACCCGATGCCAAATCGTCGGACGCACCAACACGGGTGAAAATGCTATCAACAATGCCGATATCCGCTGACTTTGCGGGAACAAAACAGCCCATTTGTGCCATTATTGTTATAATTGCAATCTGACGCATATATGTTGATTTACCCGCCATATTAGGTCCTGTGATAACTGCCATTCGGTTTTCTTCACAGTCAAGAGTTGTGTCATTGGGCACAAACATTGTTTTCTTCTGTAATGCTTCAACTACGGGGTGACGACCCTCATAAATGCGGATAACACCTTTATCGTTAATGTCGGGTCTTGTGTAGTTGTTTTTAAGTGATACTGTTGCGAAAGAGCATAAAACATCTAACAATGCCACTGCGTGGGCTGTTCGTTGTGTTCTTAAATACTCCCCTGCAATCTTTTTACGGATTGAATTGAAAATCTCATATTCAAGACCAACAATTCTCTCTTGTGCACCGAGCACCTTTGTTTCAAGCTCTTTGAGTTCTTCTGTAATATATCTTTCACAGTTTGAAAGTGTTTGTTTTCTTATATATGTATCGGGAACAAGTTCTTTATAAGAATTCAGAACTTCAAAGTAATAACCGAAAACCTTGTTATAACCGATTTTGAGTTTTTTGATGCCTGTTTTTTCCTGCTCGTCGGCTTCCAATTTTGCAAGAACGGATTTACCGCCGTTTACAATGTCACGAAGCTCGTCAAGTTCTTTATTAAAGCCATCTTTAATCATTCCACCCTCACGGACAGAGAATGGAGCATCGTCCTTTATTGAAACCTTAATAAGTGAACACACATCTGCTAAAACATCAATTTCGTTATAGATATATTTGAGCAGATTACTGTTTGCATTTTTAAGATTTTCTTTGATTTGGGGCAAATTTTCTAAAGTTGTGCAAAGTGATAAAAGTTCCTTTGCATTTGCGGTGTTGTAAACGATACGGGTCATAAGACGTTCCATATCATATACTTTTACCATAAGTTCAGTTTCACTCTCACGCATTTCGGTATTAGTGAAAAGCTCGTCCACCGCATTAAGTCTTTTTGAGATTTCTGCACAATCATATAATGGACGTTCAATAAATGAACGAAGCATTCTCTTACCCATTGCGGTTTTAGTTTTGTCAAGCACCCAGAGAAGTGAGCCCTTTTTGTCCCTATCACGCATTGTTTCAAGAAGTTCAAGGTTACGAATTGCAGAAATACCAAGGCTCATAAATTTAGCATCAGTATAAAAATTGATATTTTTAATATTCTCTAAATCTCGTTTTTGTGTTGATTTAAGATATGAAAGTGCCGCACCTAAGGCACATACCGCAGTATCTCTTTGATTAAGTGAAATTGTTGTTAAGTCATTAGTATTGAAATGCTCTTTACATACATTTTCTGCGTTTGCAAAGTCAAATTCTTCAATCAATAGCTCAACAGACGCTTCAAGCTTTTTAGAAATGAAATCGGCAAGAGAATTAAATGACACAACCTCTTTATTGAGAATAATTTCAGTTGGGTTATATCTGCCCATTTCGTTAATTACTCTCTGCTCAATATTCTCATTAAATTCTGTTAAATTGACCTCGCCTGTTGAAATATCGATAAAGCACATACCAACATTACCGTTGGTTGCACAAACTGACGCGAGATAATTATTCTTTGACTCGTCTAGCATTGAGCTTTCAATAACAGTGCCGGGTGTGATAACACGAATAACGTCACGTTTTACAATACCCTTTGCACTTGCAGGGTCTTCCATCTGCTCACAAATTGCAACTTTATAGCCTTTTCCGACAAGTTTTGCAATATAACCGTCCGCACTATGAAAAGGTACACCGCACATTGGGGCTCTTTCTGCTTCGCCGCAATCACGACCTGTAAGTACAAGTTCAAGCTCTTTTGATGCGGTTTTAGCATCGTCAAAGAACATCTCGTAAAAGTCACCAAGACGGAACATCAATATGGTGTCTTCATAATTCTGTTTAATTTGAAAATATTGTTGCATCATTGGGGAGAGTGCCATATTAAAAATTCCTTCTTAGTAAATAGATTTTATTGTGGGACGATGTGGGCATCGTCCCCTACAATTTTTGTTTATTCGGCGGGAGCAAGCCCCCGCCCTACATTATTAAACAATTAGTGGTTACAGCCTTCTTCGCCACAGTCACAGCTACAACCTGAACAGTCACCGCCGCACTGATGTGCTGTTGGGTCGCATGTGTCAGGGTCATCACCGTTAACGCACATTGCAAGAATACCTGTGAGGAAGTTCATAAGCTCATCAATGTCTTTTCTTGCTTTTTCGTAAGCCTGCATATTGGGGTTCATCATAATTTCAGTGTAAACACCACGGAATTCCTCGTTATAAGCCTGCATTTTGCCTTCGTCGGGGTTTTCTTTTGATGCTTCGTGCTGTGCTGAAACCTGAATAAGCTGAATTTTGCCCATAAGCTCGTTGAGTGCTGTATCCTTTTCATTAGCCTCAATTGCTTTCTGCATTGCAAGGTATCTTTCATCTTGCTGAATTGCTTTACCAAGCTCTCTTGTAAGTTTTTCAAGTGACATTTTGTTTTTGCTCCTTTATTTTAACTTTATTTTTTTATTTTATAAGAATTCCTCTGACGAGCCAATTCAATGGTTCGGTCACTTTGACGTGACAGAATTTTCCAATTAAACTTTGGTCATCACTTGGGAATTCAATTATAACATTTCCATCGGTACGACCTGCCAGATACCCCTGTAAAGTTTTACTCTCGCCCTCACAGAGTACACGGTAGGTTTTACCTTTCATTTCTGCACTATGATTTGCAGCAATACTCTCTTGCAAATCACAGAGTTCTTTAAACCATTTATTTTTTTCTTCATAGGGCACAGGGTCGGGCATTTCTGCCGCTTTTGTACCTTTTCTTGATGAGAATATGAATGTGAACAATGAAGTATAGCCAACCTCTTTTACAAGTGATAAAGTATCGCAGAATTCCTCATAGGTTTCACCGGGGAAGCCCACAATTATATCACTTGTAAGTGACAGCCCTTCAATTTTCTCTTTAGCATAATTCACAAGCTCAAGATATTTTTCACGGGTGTAACGTCGATTCATTTCTTTAAGAATTCTGTTATTACCCGACTGCACGGGCAAATGAATATGCTTTGATGCTTTTTCACATTCGGCAATTGTGTCGATTAACTCTTTTGTGCAATCTTTTGGGTGGGAGGTCATAAAACGAATTGTAAACTCACCGGGTATATCATTAATCTGACGAATAAGCTGTGAGAAATTTATATCTTCTTCTAAGCCCTTGCCATATGAATTAACGTTCTGCCCAAGGAGTGTAATATCTTTATAACCCTCGGCGATAATCTGCCTTGCTTCTGCGAGAATATCCGCTGATTTACGGCTTCTCTCACGCCCTCTTACGTAAGGCACAACACAGTAAGTACAGAAGTTGTCGCAACCATACATAATAGGAAGCCATGCCTTTGCAGAATTATCACGAAGTGCGGGAATGCCCTCGGCAACCTCATTGGTTTCTGTCATATCTGCGAAAAATCTTTTACCACGGGTTAAAAATGATTTGAATATTTCAGGCACTTTATATTGATTATGAGTACCGAAAACAATATCAACAAATGGGTAACTCTTAAACAATTTTTCACGTATATGTTCTTGTTGCATCATACAACCGCAAAGTGCAATTATTAGATTGGGATTTGTTTGCTTCAATTTTTTTATTGCACCCACATTACCGAAAACTCGGTCTTCAGCATGTTCACGGATTGCACAGGTGTTGTAAAGAATTAAATCTGCTTCTTCTTTTTCTTCGGTCATAACATAGCCCATTAATGAAAGTAAGCCTTTTATTCTTTCACTGTCTGCCACATTACCCTGACAGCCATAGGTGTGAACAAAGGCTTTGGGCTGTGTGTTATGGCGAAGTAACAACAATTCTTTGACATCTTCTGCTATTAAATTTTGTCTTTGTATTTCGCTTGAATTAACAAAATTAGTCAAGATTAAACTTCCTTTGTGTAAATTGAGAGTAAGAATTTGAGAACATCGTTGTAAACAACCTGATTGTCTGTTTCGTTAAGAATTTCGTGACGCATTGTGGGGTAAAGTATTGTTGTTGGGTCATAACCTGCTTCTGCAAGTTGGTCGGCAACCGCAAGAACACCTTTACCATTCATACCAACAGGGTCTTTTGCACCTGAAATCACCATAACGGGAAGTCCGTCAGGTAAGCGGTAAGCCCAAGCGGGGTCACAAGCTTCACGCATAAGGTTGTAAATATCACGATAGCCTGCAAGAGTATATGTAAATCCGCAAAGCTCGTCATTTGAATAGTTAAGTCTATTTTCTGCATTTTCTGAAAGCCAAGCAAGTGAGCTTTCTTTATCATTTCCCATCATTGAGAAACCTTTGTTCATTATCTCTGCCATTTTGTCAACACGATTTGTAAGTCCGTATTTATTAACAAGTATATCAATCACATCAGCACCCGCATTGATGATTTCAGGTAAATCACCTGTTCCGCACAAAATCAAACCATCAAGCTCATAGCCAAAATGTGAGCCGTAAACACGTGCACAGAATGAGCCCATTGAATGACCGAAAAGAAAATATGGAATATCCGGATTTCTTTTTTTCATTATTTTTGTGAGAATGTGCATATCATCAACAAGACGTTTATCACCATTCATTTCGCCCATATAACCAATTTGTGAACGCTCTTTAATGCTTTTGCCGTGACCTAAATGGTCATTACCGCAAACTACAAATCCGTTAGATGCGAGAAAACGTGCAAAATCGTCATAACGGGCAATATGCTCTGCCATTCCGTGAGTTAATTGCACAATGCCAATTGGGGTTAATTCGTCATCTTCCCATATGAGAGTTCTGATTAAATTTTCACCATTTGATGAGTTAAAATAAGCCTCTTTTCTTACCAATGCCATAACAAAATCCTCCAAACTGCATAATAACGCATATTAATGGTTTTATTGTACCACAAAACAGTTTTTTTGTCATTAAAAATCTTTAAATTTTTGAAAAAATTAAATTTTGTATAGTTTACTATTTAGCGATTTTAAAATTAAAAATTTTTATTAAAAACTGTTAGATTTTATGTTACTTTTTTCCAATTTCGATATTTTTTGCGAGAGTTTTTCCATTTCTTTTCAAGGTGTAAAATTTGCAATAAAAAAATCAATATGATACAATGAAGAAAATCAAAAATTGAGGAGTGAAAACCATGACATACGAACAGGTTGTTGCAAAAGTAAGGGCAAAATTTCAAGACGTTGATGCAAGTAGCATTGATGGTGTTGTTGCATTACAAATTAACCTTGAAGGCAAAAATGTGAACGGCATTTTTTACATTGAAGTAAAAGACCACAATGTTAATGTTGAGCCTTACGAATATTACGACAGACACGCAATTGTTACTGTTAATCCAACAAACCTTTTAAAACTTGTTGACGGTAAGCTTGACCCCGTTGAAGCATATACAAAGGGCAAGGTTACAATTGACGGTGACGCAGGTGCAGTGCTTACAGTAATTAATCTTGTTAAGTAATTTTAGTACACATAAAAAGGAACAACTCAATCGAGTTGTTCCTTTTTTATACTGTTATTTCAAAATCGGCACTTTCGCCTGCAATTCTTAATGAAATATTACCTTCAGTTGCCTTAATTTTATATACCTGATTGGATTGATTAGGTATGAATTCGTGAACAATTTCGCCATTGACCAGCAAAACATATTTAGCATTACCCGAATTCAATTTAAAATTATCCACCTTAACCTGAAAGGTTTCACCCCAAAAATTCGTATTGTAAACCTCATAAACACCACTAAACTTTTCAGATGAATAGGTTTTAATTTTTGTAACTTTATTTGTCTTTTCCCACATACCTGCATTGCCTATATCCATATTGATTATGTTTTCATCGGTTATGGTCTGCAAAGCATAATTATCTTCACCGTTGGTATCTGCAATATGTTCAAAAGCATCTGTTGGTAGCATTTTAATCACTACAACCACAAATATTATCGCCAGAGGTATTATTAAAATATTTTTTATTCTTATTCTCATTTTAAACCCTCCCTTATAATTTACAATTAAATTATATCATTACTCTTTTTATAAGGTCAATACAATTCTTTAAATTGGGATTTGTAGGTTTCTTTGTGTCATTCTGAGTGAAGCGAAGAATCTCTGTTTGGTTGAGATTCTTCGTCACTGCGTTCCTCAGAATGACATTACTTGTAGATAGTATTTATCCCTACAAATTCAAATTTATATTTATAAACACCATATAATTTATACTTTACTTTTTATGCTTATGTGGTATAATTTTTTTGATAAAATTACACTTTTAAGTGAGATGATATTATGTCAAAACCAGTTACCGCAATTATTGTTGGTGCAGGTCACAGAGCTTTAATCTATGCTGAACTTGCTATTACAAACCCCGAATTGTTAAAGATTGTTGGTGTTGCTGACCCCAACCCCGTACGTCGTCAAATGGTAATGGAAAAATTCGGATTTTTACCCGATATGTGCTTTGAAAATGCCGAGGAATTGGCAAAGCACGGCAAACTTGCCGACACAATAATCAACGGCACAATGGACCATCAGCATTTGGAGACATCTATTCCCCTACTCAATGTTGGCTATGATATGCTTTTAGAAAAACCATTTGCACCTAACGAAGAAGAAATGAGAGAAATAGTTGAGTGTGCAAGAGTCAACAATTCAAAGGTTATGATTTGTCACGTTCTTCGCTATACACCATTCTATTATGCTATTAAAGAAAGACTCGTAAATGGTGAAATTGGTGACATTATGAATATTCAAACCCTTGAGCACGTAAGTTATCATCACCTTTCAACCTCTTATGTGCGTGGTAAATGGGCAAACTCGCACGAATGTCACACATCAATGCTTCTTGCAAAATGCTGTCATGATATTGATATTATGATGTGGATGATGAGCGACACAAAGCCCGTTGCTATTTCAAGCTTTGGCGGTAAATATCAATTCAAGCCCGAAAATGCACCTGAAAATGCAGGTGAAAGGTGTTTAGTTGATTGTCCGTTAGTTGAAGATTGCAGATACTCTGCAAAACGACTTTATATTGACCAACCTGACCGTTGGGCATTTTACATTTGGGACAAGCTTGAGCATATCAAAAATCCCACAATTGAAGATAAAATTAATCTTCTCAAGGGTGACTCACCCTACGGCAAATGCATTTACAAATGCGACAATGATGTTGTTGACCACCAGTCAGTACTCGTAAACTTTGCAAATGGTGCTACGGGAACTCACAATATGGTTGGCGGGTCGTCAACCTCACTGCGTAGAATTCACATTATTGGCACACTTGGTGAGATTTACGGTAATTTTGAAGAAGCAAAATTCTATGTTTCAAAAATTCACCCCACAAAAACTGATGAAAAAATCGTTGAAGAAGTTGACCTCAGACTCACGGGTGATATGGTTGGTGCTTACGGCGGTCACGGTGGCGGTGACGAAAGACTTGCAGAGGATTTTGTTTCATTTGTTCGTGGCGAAAATCCAAGTCTTGCCTGCACATCAATTTTTGATTCTGTAGCAGGTCATTTATGCGTTTATCTTGCAGATAAATCAAGAGAAAATAATGGCGAAGTGCAGAAAGTGGAGTTTTAATTAAGATATGACTAAAGCAAAAGAATTTATTAAAAGTGAAATCGTATTGATTTTATCTTTTATTCTATCTGTCATTTCGGCTTTTTTCGTAACACCAAGTAAAGATTACGTAAACTACATTGATTTTCGTACATTGGGTTTACTTTTCTGTCTTATGACAGTAATGGCGGGATTTAACAAACTTGGAGTTTTCAGATTTATTGCCAAAAAAATGTTGTCAAAGGTAAAAAGTATTAACGGACTTGCAGTTATTCTCAGTTTACTCTGTTTTTTCTCGTCTATGATAATTACAAACGATGTGGCATTGATTACATTTGTACCTTTTACCGTTACGGCATTAAAACTTTCAGGAAGAAGTGGAAAACTTATCCCCATTGTAACCATTGAAACAGTTGCAGCAAATCTGGGAAGTATGCTGACACCAATTGGTAATCCGCAAAATCTCTATCTTTTCTCGGCATTCAATATGAGTATTGGTGACTTCGTTTCAACATTACTCCCCTATGCTATATTATCACTTTTACTTGTTATTATTTCTTGTC
Source organism: Candidatus Fimenecus sp. (assembly GCA_045594885.1). Classification (GTDB taxonomy): domain Bacteria; phylum Bacillota; class Clostridia; order Oscillospirales; family Acutalibacteraceae; genus Fimenecus. The sequence continues at coordinate 8,437 of JAZNZJ010000058.1, forward strand.
TTTTCACGGGCAAAGGTGAAATCACCACTCAAAGTAATGACAGTAAAAATGAATTCTCAAAACTGCATATCGGTTTATATTCAGTATTATTCATATTGGCTTTACTTACGGTTTTTCGCATAATACCTTGCATTATAACGGTTTTAATCACAGTTGCAGTTATAGTAATTTTTGACAGAAAAGTTGTTTTAAAAGTTGATTACAGTTTACTTTTTACTTTTGTTTTCTTATTTGTTTTTATTGGAAATCTTGGTGAAATTAAAGTTATAAGCGAGTTTCTAAAAAGTATTGTGAACGGCAACGAAGTTCTTGTCGGTATTGCATCAAGTCAGGTTTTCTCTAATGTTCCTGCCACAATACTGCTTTCAAAGTTTACTGAAAATGCACACAATTTACTCATTGGTGTAAATCTTGGCGGACTCGGTACTCTGATTGCTTCAATGGCGAGTCTTATTTCATTCAAGTTTGTTGCAAAAGAAAAAGTCAGCACTGGAAAATACATACTGACCTTTACAATTGTGAATATTGTGTTTTTATTATTGAATCTATGTTTATGGATGATTATTAAATAGCATAAGCAAAACGGGTACTCAATTGAGTACCCGTTAATTATATGTATTACTTGTGATAACGAAGTGCACAGATATCGTCGCCCTTTGCAATACATTTGGGCAAATCAAGAACAGCACCATATTGTTCACCTATTCCGTGGTCACCACACATTGCAATATCACAGAGGATTGCAATTTCTTCATCTGTGCAACCCGCTTTCTGCCATGCTTTTACAAGTGGACAATAACTGAAATCAATTGAAAGTTTGTCATCAGTACTTTCAAGAATTTTCATTTCAAAAACCATTTGTGCCGGTTTTGTAAATAAAGTTTTACGAAGACCTTTAAGACTATCAGTTTTGCCTTTTTTTACAAGATTATCGCCGTGGGTAAGGCCGCAACGTCTAATGGCTGCACTGCCGAAATCTTTCCAATCAAGACCACGTTTACCCGCCTCATCACAAAGAAGATACAACCATAAGGCTCGATGCTCAAGTTGCTCACGCACAGCAACGATTATTGAATTTTTAATTTTTGCTTCATTCTTTACTATGCTCATCTTAATCCTTCTTTACAACTTATTTCTTTTGTCCGTAATAAGCATTTGCACCATGTTTACGGAGATAGTGCTTATCAAGCAATTCGTGTTGCATTGGCTTTATTTCAGGATTCATTATAATATTGTGCCAAGCCATAACACAGAGAACCGTCCCCTGTGCACTCTTCATTTGGTCCATTCAATTGTAAATACTAAAGCTTCTAAATTGTCTGTTTGAGGAGCTTTACAATGCATACGAATCTTATTGTGCGTTAAAGATTCTTTAAACATAGCAAAATTAAAATCTCCTGACGACGAACTTTTACGAATATTACAATCTTGTTTACCATCAAAATAATCGCATTGATATTCAATAGCTAAAAGCCCTAATTTTGACTGATATTCAAGGCATATTTCTTGATTAACAATAATATTTTCTATTCCAATCATTTTAATTGGTTTTCCTACACTAGTTTTACCATTTAAGTTTGTTACTGGAAAACCACACAAAATCCTACCTTTTGAACTAGGCACACTTATTATTGGAATTATTCTATTTTCATATGTAATTTTTTCTACTTTGATGACCAAATTGTAATTGGAACTAGATGGCAACTTTACAATTTCATAATTTGTGTATGGTGGACCTAATTTGTGATTGAAAACAGAATTTGTTACCAACCATTGTTTTTCTTCAAGTGATAATCTTTCACCTTTTAATGCTCTACTAATTAGTAGTTCTCTATATTCTATTTGTTTATAAAAATCTATATTTTTATCCATAATGTTCTATTCTGCAAAATACAGGGGACGGTTCTATGTATTCGTCCCATGTTTTTAATTCTACTGACCTTAATTCAAATATATCATTTAAATTTCAGTTTGTCAATAAAAAAACAGGACGCCGAGTCGGCGTCCTTTACAGTTTTATCACTTATTGCATACAGAAAAGCCTGTAATAATTATTTCTTTTGTCCGTAATAGGCATTCGCACCATGTTTGCGGAGATAGTGCTTGTCAAGGAGTTCTTGTTGCATTGGCTTTATTTGAGGATTCATCATAAGATTATGCCAAGCCATAAATGCAAGTTCTTCAAGAACTACTGCATTGTGAACCGCATTGAATGGGTCAGTTCCCCAAGAGAATGGTCCGTGACTATGAACAAGCACTGACGGAACCTCGTCAGGATTGATTTTTTCAAATGTTTCTGTAATTACAAAGCCTGTTTCAAGTTCATATTTGCCACCTATTTCACGGGGTGTCATTTTACGGGTACAGGGAATTTCGCCATAGAAATAGTCTGCATGAGTAGTACCAAGGGCAGGAATTCCCCTACCCGCTTGTGCAAACGTTGTTGCCCAACGGGAGTGAGTATGAACAATACCGCCAATATTGGGAAATGCGTTGTAAAGGGCTACGTGAGTATCAGTATCTGACGAGGGATTTAATTCACCCTCAACCTTTTTACCTGTTTCAAGGTCAACTACAACCATATCCTCGGGCTTCATATCGTCATATTCAACACCTGACGGTTTAATAACCATTAAGCCTTTTTCACGGTCAACTCCCGATACATTTCCCCAAGTAAATGTTACAAGATTGTGTTTTGGTAAAAGCAGATTTGCCTTGCAAACCTGTTCTTTTAACTTTTCAAGCATAATGTCTGCTCCTTATTTTAATTTCCAAGCAAGGTCTGCAAGGAATAAGTCTTTTTCAAGACCTGCAACTGTTGTATCTTTATTGATGTGAACAAATTCAATATCCATCATATTTGCCCAATCTTTCATCTGCTCTGCAGTAACATCATAGCTAAGTACGGTATGATGAGCACCGCCCGCAGTAATCCAACACTCAATACCTGTTTCGAGCGATGGCATTGCTCTCCACATTACACGTGCAACGGGGAGATTTGGCATTTCCATAATAGGTTTAACGCATTCAATATCTTGACAGATAAGACGAAGACGACCACCCATATCAACTAAGCTTACAACAATAGCATTCCCTGCTTTGCCCTCAAATACAAGACGAGCGGGGTCTTTTTCGTTCATACCGATTCCGAGGTGATGCGTTTCAATTCGTGGCTTGTCCGCTGCCATTGAAGGACATACCTCGAGCATATGTGCACCAAGGCTATATTCTTCACCCTCAACAAGATGATAAGTGTAGTCTTCCATAAAGCCTGTACCACCATTTTTGCCCTCTGCCATTGCTTTCATAATAGCAGTCATAGCAGCAACCTTCCAGTCACCCTCACCGCCGTAGCCATAGCCCTGAGCCATAAGATGCTGACTTGCAAGACCGGGAAGCTGTTCCATTCCGTAAAGGTCTTGGAATGTATTTGAGAATGCCATACAACCCTCTGCATCAAGCATTTTCTTCATTGCAATTTCTTCACGAGCCTGATAGCGAATTGCTTCGACATTCTCTGTTGCGAAATCATATTCTGCTTTATATACGTCCATTAAAGCATCAATTTCTTCATCTGTTACTTCATTCATAACTTTTACAAGGTCGCCAACTGCCCAAGTATTAACCTGCCAACCGAGTTTTGCTTGAACTTCAACCTTGTCGCCCTCTGTAACTGCAACTTCACGCATATTGTCGCCAAAACGCATAACTTTAAGTTCTTTACTTACTGCAACACCAACTGCAGAACGCATCCAATCGCCAAGACGAGTGCGAACTGACTCTTTTGTCCAATGGCCTGCAATAACCTTGCGTGGCATACGAAGTCTTGCTGCAATAAAGCCATGTTCACGGTCACCGTGAGCCGCCTGATTAAGATTCATAAAGTCCATATCAATTTCATCGTTTGGAATTTCAACATTATACTGTGTTGCAAGATGGCAATATGGTTTCTGTAAATCCACAAGGCCGTTAATCCACATTTTTGATGGGCTGAATGTATGACACCAAGTGATGATGCCCGCACATTTTTTGTCGTAATTTGCTTCTCTTACAACGTCTGTGATTTCTTTATTTGTTTTTGCAGTTACTTTGTAAACAACCTTGCAAGGAAGTGTGCCGGATGCATTGAGTTCATCAACCATTTCCTGTGCACGAGCTGCAACTGTTTCTAAAACCTCAGGGCCATAAAGAAACTGACTACCAACTACAAACCAAAATTCATAATTCTTTAAACTCATAACAAATTCTCCTTTTATTTAAGAACATCAATTGCCGCTTTTTCAACTGCAACTGCTGACTCGTATCTCTTAATATATTCATTGAAGCCGTCAACATCTGCTTTGTCGGGTTCAATTACACTTGCTTTATACTCTGCAAATACTTTGTTTTCAAGATAATCTTCAAGTGATTCATTTTCTTTATTTACCATATATGCGGCAAGAAGTGCAATACCCCAAGCACCGCCCTCACCTGCAGTTTCCATAACAGCAACGGGAGTGTTGAGTGCACCTGCCATAAGTTTTTGACCAACAACGGGGGTTTTGAAAAGACCACCATGGCCAAGCAACTTTTCAATCTGAACATTTTCTTTATCAAAAAGAATATTCATACCAAGGCGGAGTGTTGCCATTGTGCCGTAGAGTTGTGCACGCATAAAGTTTGCAAGGCTGAATTTACTGTCGGGCATTCTTACAAGTAATGGTCTGCCCTCTGCAGTATCTGTTACGGGCTCACCTGAATAATAGTTAAAACTGATTATACCGTTGCAATCTGCATCGCCTTTAAGGGCTTGGGCATAAAGCATATCATATAATGCGGGCTTATTAACTTCTACTCCGCTGTTTGCAAGAACCTCTGCAAAGAGTTTTACATAAGCATCAAGGTCCGATGTGCAGGTGTTACAATGCACCATAGCAACAGGTTTACCAGTTGGGGTTGTAACCATATCGATTTCAGTATAAACGTCTGAAAGTGCTTTATCAAGTACAATCATACCAAAAATTGATGTACCCGCTGAAATATTACCCGTTTTTGCTGCAACACTGTTTGTTGCAACCATTCCCGTACCTGCGTCACCTTCGGGTGGGCAAAGTGAAATTCCCACTTCTAACTCACCTGTTGGGTCAAGGAGTAATGCACCCTCTTTTGTAAGAGCACCTGCAGTATCACCCGCAAGTAAAATCTTTGGAAGAATATCGAGAAGTTTAAATGAATAGCCCTTTTCATTGACTAAAGCATCAAACTGCTCAACCATTTTTTCGTCATAGCAATTCTTTGTGCTATCAATTGGGAACATACCTGCCGCTTCACCGATACCGATTACCTTTTCACCCGTGAGCATCCAATGAACATAGCCCTCAAGTGTTGTTAAGAAATCAATGTTTGGAAGGTGGTCTTCACCGTTTAAAACTGCTTGATAAAGATGTGCAATACTCCAACGCTGTGGAATATTGAAATTAAAAAGTTCTGTAAGTTCTGCTGATGCTTTTTCAGTAATTGTGTTTCTCCAAGTTCTGAATTCTGCAAGTTGTTTTCCGTCTTTATCAAATGGAAGATAGCCGTGCATCATAGCAGAAAAGCCCATTGATTTTACTTTTGTGAGTTTTACACCATACTTTTCTTCTACATCGGCTTTAAGATTTTTATAAGCATCTTGAAGTCCTGCCCACACATCGTCTAAATGATAAGTCCACACACCATTTTCAAAACGATTTTCCCAACCGTGAGAGCCACTTGCAATAGGATTATGCTTTTCGTCAATCAAAACGGCTTTGATTCGTGTTGAGCCCATTTCTATACCCAATACGGCATTACCGTTAGTGATTGTGTTTTTTACTGCCTCAATATTCAAATTTCCCAACTCCTTATATGCGTATATATCATATAAATTATATCATTAATATAATCAATAATCAATAAAAAACTATCTAAGAATTGCCATTTCTTCCTTATTGAAATCAAAGGTATCTGTTTTTGTATTTTCTTTAATGAATGTGATTATTTCTTCATAAGTTGCAGTTTTTATATCTATTCGCTCAACATCTTTATTAAATATTCCCCAAGTTTTGCCCGCATTAAAGGTTTTGTAAGTCCATTTAACTCTGCTGATGTCGTTTTTATCATATTGCTTTTGTGCGTACTCTTCACATTCGTGATTATTATATTCGCCCACAATCACGGCTACTCCCCAATCTTTTCGAGCAGTTTTAAGCTCTTTCACACGATAACGTATCATACCTTTATCTGTGTCATAAAGATGCAATTGATAGAGCATATTTGTGTAATTCTTTTCAAGTGGATTTGGCAATACGGTTGTTGACCACACACCCTCAAAAGAAATTATGTGATTTTCGTCAACACTTCGTACAGTATTGTAAAGAATATCATAAGCCTTGTTTGTCTGTACGACTGCTTCTTCGCTTTCTGGCGCCCAAGAATAATCACCCTCATAACCGCCGTTATTCTGTGGTTCATTCAAAAGGTCATAAGCCGCAATTGTTTTGCAATCTTTGTATTTTTGTGCAATTGCACCCCAAAGCATCATAGCACTTTCCATTTTGCCCTCGCCTTCATAAAGCTCATTTCTGCCCGCTTTACCCGTACAATGATTTTTACTTTGACCGCCGGGTGCACCATGCATATCGAGAATAACATATATCCCGTATTTTTCACAGGTTGATACAAGCCAATCAAGACGCATAAAGCCGGGGTTATTTTTATAATCTTCGGTAAGCCATTCGCCATCTTCAGTCATAAAATTACGATACCAGAACGGCACTCTTACACAGTTAAAGCCTAATTTTTCTATCTGGGCAATATCTTCTTCTGTTACAAAATTGTCTTCAAAGATTTTCACGATTTCATTGGTTTTTTCTTCACCGAAACGGTCAAGTAAAACCTCAAGAGTGTCGTAATACCCCCAATCTTCTGTGTATTCGGGCACAAAGCCCATCCAAGTTTCCCACAAAAGCCAGTTACCTAAATTCACACCTTTAAGTACAATTTCTTCACCGTTTTCATTGACAATACAACCGTCTTTCACGGTTAATAAGCTCATTTCTTTTGTATTTGAATTATTGTATTCTTCAAGATTTTTTACTTGTGGTTTTGTACAACCAAACATAGTAAAAATCAAAGTAAGAACAATTAAAACCGCAATAAGTTTTTTCATATAATCTCCCCCTTTTTTCTTTATTATATTGGATATTATTTCTTTTTTCAAGGTAAAAAGAAAAACCGCCTTAAAAGGCGGTTAAAAACTATTTAATTGTTTCAAGCCATTCTGCTTCACGGAAGCCAACAAGAATTTTGTTGTCACTAATCAAAATCGGACGTTTAACAAGCATTCCGTCAGTTGCAAGAAGTTTTAACTGCTCATCTTCACTCATCTGAGGAATTTTACTTTTCAAGTCCATCGACTTATACAAAAGACCGCTTGTGTTGAAAAATCTTTTTAAAGGTAAGCCACTTTTTTCATACCACAATTTTAATTCTTCATAGGTAGGATTATCTTCTTTGATATGACGTGGAACAAAATCCACATCGTTATTTTCAAGAAATTTTTTGGCTTTCTGACAAGTTGTACATTTGGGATATTCAATAAAAAGCATACGTTCACCTTATTTCTTTTTACATACAAAACAGAGCCATCCGCCGTCTTCATATCTTTCGACGATTTCAAAGTTATTATCGTGGAATGCTTTTGTTACTTCTTCTTCACGTGGCTCAATAATACCCGATGTGATGAAAACACCGTCATCTTTGAGAAATTCACCAACCTGTGATGAGAAAAGAATGATAATATCTGCAACGATATTTGCAACTACAACGTCAAATTTACCTGTAACTTTGTCAACGAGGTTGCCGTTGAGAATATTATATTTTGGCGCTTCAAAGCCGTTCACTTTACCATTTTCAATAGCAGTTTTAACTGCAAGTTTGTCAATATCAACACCCGTTGCATTGTCAGCACCCATTAAAAGTGATGCAACTGACAGAATACCGCTACCGCAACCGCAATCAAGTACGCTATCGCCTGTTTTTACGTGTTTTTCAAGTGTTTCAAGGCAAAGGCGTGTTGTATTGTGACCACCGCTACCGAATGCAAGTCCGGGCTCAATGCTCAATACCGCTCTGTCCTCTGCGTCATAATCATCAATCCAGAGTGGGCGGATAAGGAGTTTTTCACCGATTTTCATTGGTTTAAAATACTCTTTCCAATTGTTTTCCCAATCTTCATTTTTGCAGGGCTTGTACTCAATTGTATGAGGAATTTCTTCGCTTTCATATCTCTCTGTCAAGAATGAAATTGCCTCTTTATAGTTTTCTTCGGGTGAAATATAAATATGCACACAACCTTTTGTACGGTCCTTTGCGAGTAATTCTTCGTCAATAAGGTCGATATTTGCAATCTCCCAAGCCTCTTGCTCAAGTGTGCGATAATCTTCAATATAAATGCCATAGGGCACAGCCATACTTGCAATATCTGCCGCACGGTCAATATTTTCTGCATCAATTTCTATTTTAATTTCGGTCCAGTCCATAAGATAACCTCTTTTCTCATTATTAACGGGTCGTCGAGGACGCCGACCCCTACGGATAAACAAAAAGCAGAGATTACTCTCTGCCTTGTTTGCATTTTGACGATTAGATTATATCTGCTCTTTAACTTTAGCAGCCTTACCAACTCTGTCACGAAGATAGTAGAGTTTGCTTCTGCGAACCTTACCACGTCTAACTGTTTCTACCTTTGCAACGTTTGGTGAATTAACAGGGAATACTCTTTCAACACCTACACCGTATGATACACGACGTACTGTGAATGTTTCAGAAACACCGCTACCCTTACGAGCAATGATTGTTCCTTCAAATACCTGAATTCTTTCTCTTTCGCCTTCACGAATCTTAACGTGTACTTTAACAACGTCACCGACTCTGATTGCTGGGTTTGATTCTTTAACCATACCCTCTGTCATCAATTTTAATGCGTCCATAACTAACCTCCGATAAAAATTTTTCAAGTGTTCGTACCGAAGTTCAGCAGAGGACCACCCGAGATAATAGTTATTTTGCTGCGGACTACCGCAAATGCTCAAATATAATATCACAAGTCAATAGAAAATGCAAGTGTTTTTTAAAAAAAGTTTTTTATAGGCTAATACTAATATTTTCGCCCTGTCTTGTTTTCACATTAACAATTTCAAAATCTTTACATTTTTTTGCAACTTTAATGATTGGTTTTATGTGTTTATATTTTATTACAAAAATGAAAGGAATCTTAAACACAAGAATAAGTTTCAACAATCCAAAAGATAATCTGTTGGCAAGAAGAAAATTAGGCACTTTTATACATTTTGTTTTTCCGTTTTTAGGAAATACCACTTTCATTTTTCTACTACCACCCTGACAATATCACCATTCTGTGTTTTTACATTTACTATTTCACCGAGTACGCCCATTTCTACCATTTTGAAAATACTTTCAAAATCAACAGCACTCAAATCAATTCCTGTAAATGAAATATTTTTACCAACTTTTATAAGTTCTTTAACCAATACATATGGCAAGTTAACTTTTACTGTGTCACCATTTACGGTATCTACATATACTCTGAAAACAAGGTCATTTTCATTGAATTTTTCTGTCTTCTCGTATTTTACATTCGATTGCAATTCTTCATTTTTAAATAATTCGTCAATGGTAATACCATAAAGCTCCGCAATGTTGGGAAGTGTCATAATATCGGGACAGGCAATGTCATTTTCCCATTTAGATACGGCTTGTGCGGATACGCCAAGCTTTTCAGCGACATAGTCTTGAGTAAAACCTGACTGTTTTCTGAGTTCATAAAGTTTTTTACCAATTGTTTTTTCCATAAAAGTCACTCCTTTGAAATTTCGAACCGGTTTCAACTGCATTGTATGGCTAATTTTTCAAAAAGTAAATGTAACAAAAGTTGATTTTTCATTTTACAACCATTGGTTGAGTCGCTTTTGAGTGTTTTATCATCGCTAAAGTTGAAATTGTTGTTACAACCCAAGCAATTATTAAGAAAATACTGAAAATATTAGTTGTAAACTTTTGTGCTAACAGACCAAATGTTATGGGTGACAATAATATGCTTCCATATGAAATTGCACCTTGAAGTCCAATAAATGATTGAGAAATGTCACGCCCCATATGTATTGGTGTTAAATGTGTCATATTAGGAAATACCGGACCGTTGCCAAAGCCTATCAATGCTAACCCAACGGTTGCAATTATCGGATTACCCGAGAAAGTAAGAATAATCGCAAATAAAACAATTATTTCACCAAAAACTATAATTATCTTTGGTGATACCCTATTTGCAAGAAGTCCTGATAAAAACCTGCCAACTGTCATTCCTATAAAATAAAATGTAATCATCTGTGCCGCTTTATCGGGAGTAAGTTCTTTTGAATTAACAAGGAATGTACTTCCCCATGCAAGACAAACAGACTCAATTGCACAAGAAGCGAAATATATTGCAAGACTCCATCTCGCAATTGGTATTTTTAAAAGTTCAGGAATTGTAATAACTCTTGTTTCTTCATTTGTTGACCTTTGTTCTTTCACCTTTTTCCAGATGGGTATTGATAAAAAACATATTATTGTAAGGGCAAGTTGAAAAAAGAACATTATTCTGTATCCACCCTGCCAATTATTACTATTTTCAAGTGCAAGTGACATCAAGAACGGGCTGATTGTAACCCCCACACCATATGAGCAATGCAAAAAATTAACATGAGTTGCCTTATAATTCAAGGCAACATATCCGTTTAGCACATTATCTATTGCACCTGCGCCAAGTCCTAAAGGCAATGAAAACAGACAAAGCATTAAAATATTTTCAGAGATTGAAAATCCAAAAATAGCAATTGCCGTAAGACCGGTACTTAATGCAACCACCAATGGTGTTCCAAGTTTTTTAGTGAGCCTTGCACTCATAAGACTTGAAATAATTGTGCCAACATACATTAATCCCGTAACAAAATTTGAATAAGAAATGGGCAAATTAAACTCAGTATAAATTGCAGGCCAAGCCGTACCGAATAATGAGTCGGGAATGCCGAGTCCCACATATGTAACAAAAATAATAATAACTAATAATGTTGCCATAAATTATCTGAAAATCTCCATTTTTTCGGTGTATGATTTAATCTTGATTATATCAACATCTTGCTCATCAGTATTTGTATTTTTTGTGAGTGCACCGATTAAAAGCATGGGGTTAATATTGATGCTTGTGCCCGAAGAAAGAACGGTTTTAAGTATTAACTTTTCGTCACTTTCTTTAAGTTCATAAGTTCTTATGTGCTCTTTGATATTTACCTCTTTTGTCACTTTTTTTCTGCCCTGCTTACCCTTTTTCTCTACAAGAATTTCTTCTGCAGAAAGAATTGAATGAGCATTGTTTAAAAGCAATTCGTCGGGATTATTGAAAATAATTTCATACTCTGCCCAACGGATTTCATTTGGTGACATATGGGGCACTGAAATCTTTTTAACTGTTATATCAACGGGTAAGGCATTGTCAATCTGTTTCGCAAGTTGAGTCAAATCCATTTCTTCTGTAAGACGAAAATCAACAGTTTCGCAAAGACTTTCAAAACCTAAAGACAAAGGCATTGCAAAGGTTAAAAATGCGTGAGGATTAAACCCTTCGGTAAACCAGATGGGCACGTTTGCCCTTTTCATAGCACGGGTAATACAACGAACTGTATCAAGGTGGGAAATAAACTTTGCCATACCTGTTTTCTCAAAGGACATTCGCACGTCCATTGCCCATTTTTTAGCTTCTGGCATCACATTTACCCCCATTCAACTTATTTGCACCGCAGGCAGAGCATTTTATTCTGCAATGAGGTGTTGTTTCACTTAAGTGTGCTTTTTTGTTTTCTTCAACAAGGAAATCCTTGCGAATACCATAATCCATAATGTCCCAAGGTAGAATTTCATCGTAATTGCGACGACGATTTGCGTAAAATTCAGTTGTCAATTCACACTCATTGAATGCTTCACGCCATTTTTCGAAATCAAAAAATTCGTCCCAACTATCAAATTTACAGCCCTTTTGCCAAGCCCTATAAATTACCTCGCCCAATCTTCTGTCACCACGGGCTAAAACACCCTCCAATACAGATGTGTCTGATTGATGATAACTGATTGAGATTTTGCGGCTTGTTGTACTGCTCAAAAGATGCTTTTGCTTTTCGATAAGCATATCAGCACTATCTTGTGGCTCCCATTGGAAAGGTGTAAATGGCTTGGGCACAAAGGATGCACAACTTACATTCACCTGCACTCCCTTACCCTTTTCTCTGTTAGGATTGCGATAAAATGTATCAACAACCTTTTGAGCAAGGTCGGCAATTCCTTTAATATCGTCAAGAGTCTCAGTTGGAAGACCCATCATAAAGTAGAGCTTAACACTTGTCCAACCACCATCAAAGGCTTTAAGTGCAGTTCTTAAAACCTCTTCTTCCGTAACATTTTTATTGATTGCGTCACGAAGTCTTTGCGTACCTGCTTCAGGTGCAAAGGTAAGACCGCTTCGACGTACTTTTTTTAGTTCTTCCATCAGTTCGTCCGAAAAATTATCAACACGAAGTGATGGCAGAGAAACATTTATATTTTCTTTTAGTGCCCAATCAAAGAGCATTGGGATAAGCTTTTCAATATTTGTGTAATCACTTGTAGATAAAGAACAGAGTGAAATCTCATCATAGCCTGTTGCGTCACTTATACATCTGCATTGCTCATTGATTTTTTCAGGGGATTTTTCACGGATTGGTCTGTAAATAAAACCTGCCTGACAGAAACGGCAACCACGGATACAACCACGAAATACCTCACCCACAGTTCTGTCTTGAACAACGTCAATAAACGGTACTACAAAATCTTTGGGGTAATGTGCATTATCAAGGTCACTGATAATTCTTTTCTTTACCTTTTCGGGTGCTGTTTCAAGGTTTTCAACCGATTTTATTGTGCCGTCTTCATTATAATTAACATTATAAAATTCAGGAACATATACACCCTCAATTTTTGCGGCTTCACGCAAGAACTCAAGTCTTGTTGAGCCTTTTTCTTTATGCTCAATAAGCAAATCTATAAGTTCATTGGTGACTTCTTCTCCCTCACCGGGTAAGAAAATGTCAATGAAATCGACCATTGGTTCAGCATTGCATACACATGGTCCACCCGCAATAATAATCGGTGTTAAACTTGTTCTGTCTTTTTTTAGCACGGGAATTCCGCTCAAATCAAGCATATTGAGAACATTGGTATAACTCAATTCGTATTGTAATGTAAATCCTATCAAATCGAACTCGTCAAGGCTGTCGCCACTTTCTAACGCATAGAGTTTCACATTATTCTCTCGCATAAGTGCTTCCATATCTTCCCAAGGGGCAAAAACACGCTCACACCATGCGTCTTCTCTCGCATTTACAAGGCTGTAAAGAATTTTCAAACCAAGATGTGACATACCTATTTCGTAATTATCAGGAAAGCAGAAAGCATATCTCAGCTTCACATTATTTTTATCTTTAACAACACTATTAAGTTCACCACCCGTATAACGTGCAGGCTTTTGAACTTTTTTTAGTAATTTTTCAACTTCTTTTTTAACCATAATTGACCTCACATAAGTTATTCAATATATTTTACAACAAAATTGATTTTATTTCAATATTCATTATTGCTGAACATTGAAATCGTCAAAAAAATTGCAATAATGATAACTGAAAAATTATATGAATTTGCAGCAAAGACATAAAACCCCCATAAATATATTAAAACTATAAAAATAAACGAAATTGTATTGGTAATTTTTGATACCCTTTCAGCAGAAAACTTTTCAGATAAAAAGAAATATAATGCCATTCCTCCGTCAAGTCTTTTTACGGGTAAAAGATTAAAGACCATAAGTATTAAATTTATACCCGCAATTGTCAGTATAATCTCACTCTCATAAAAACAAGAAGCAAGACAGAATGCGAAGAATATAATGCCATTTGCGAAAGGTCCACCAAGTGCAATAAACAATTCATTCTTTATACTTATTTTCAAATTGCTCGACCTAATAATATTGATTCCCGTAAGTTCAAAGCGTACACATTGCGGATAATTCTCTACCGCACACATCATAATAAGGTGTCCTGTTTCGTGCATTAGTGAAGATATAATTGTTATAATCACATTAAGGGGTGCCTGAAATGAAATTAAAAATGCAATAAGTGCAGTGAAAAGAAATGTAATTTCTACCTTTACCCCTTTAATACTGAATTTCATAATCAAGTACCCACAAAGGATTTATATATCGGTCATTAAGTTTCATTTCAAAATGCAAGTGGGGTCCCGTTGACCACCCCGTACTACCCACAAGGGCTATTACTTCGCCCTTTTTAATTTTTTCACCTTCTTTTACAAGCAACTTATTACAATGATTATATGTGGTAACAATACTGTCACTATGCTTTATTACAAGGTATTTTCCTCTTATGTCATTCTCGTCCGCCTTTAGAACTTCACCGTCATAAACACAATAAATTTCGCTGTTTTCAGGTGATGCAATATCAAGTCCTGAATGAAGTGAATATTTTTTCGTAATGGGACTTATTCGATATCCAAATTTTGATGTGATTGTTCCGTTTTTAATGGGATTTTGTAGTTTTACCGTTAAATAAACGGGAGAAAAGTCCGCCCTTTCTCCCGTCTTTGTTGCATTTGTTTCTCCTGTTGCAGCTTCTTCTGTAATTGGTGCAAATGTTGCTTTTGTAACTTTTTTGAACACGTCAATTATTTCACGTGGGGTCAAATCCGTTTCGGAAATCCCCATATAAAATTCACTTATACCCTTGTGTAATTCCCCTTCAGTTCTTGAAATCATAAAGATTATTCCCGAAATCAACAATGAAATCACAAGTTGCACCACAATAACTGTCACCATAGGGTTTTTATGATTTTCATTTTTTCTTTGTGAACGTGTCTCACGTCTGTATTCATAAAAATTATTGTCCATAATATCACCAATCAATTGTATGATGAGATTATGGACAATATGTTATTTATTATCTTTTAAAAAATCTGATTATTTTTGCAAGTTCGTTACTGTCAACAGTCTGTCTTCCGCTTGAATTGACAATGTAATCAAGAAGTTGATTTTCATTATTGATTATTGCTACATTCAATTGGGCATCGTCTTGAATTTTAAGTTCTGAGCGGCTGTCAACAAAATATACAACTGGGTAAACATCGGCAGTAATATCAAAATCACGGAACATTTCAAGCATTCTTCGACCTTGACGGTGAGCCTGTTTAACGGGGTTGCCCACCTCTTTTTCATATACATTATCGCCTTTGCCGTGCTTGATTTGTTTCCATTTAGTGCTTGAAGTTTTACCGCTGATTATTCCTCGATAATTCTTGCTTTCCACAATGAAAACTCCGTTTTTACCAATAACTACAAAGTCAAGTTCAAGCGTAACACCACGGTTGAGTATCACGGGATTTGTAATAACTGTAAATCCCTTTGGGAGTTTTTTTAATATTTCAAGCGTATGATTCTCACCCTTCACACCCGACAATAAAATATTATATTTCTTGCGGAATACAAAGAAACAAATCAACATTACCAAAGCAATAACAAAAATAATTATTGGAAATGCAATATGCAATTTTGATTTTTCAGTGATAATTGCTACAAGCATTCCCGCACCCAATCCTAAAAATGCAAGAAAAAGCATACCGAATAAAGCAGTTTTTAAAAATGCCTTATTCTTATTCACTTTTAATTCAGATTTAATTTTAACAACTCTCGACATTATTTAAAACACCTTTTTCATTACTGCACCATCTTTTGCAGATGATACAAGAGTTGAATAACGTGCAAGCCAGCCCGACTTAACATTGGGTTCAGGCTTTACATAAGATTTTCTTCTCTCATTAAGTTCTTCGTCAGAAACTTTCACGTTGATTTTACTTGCGGGAATATCAATTTCAATAATATCGCCCTCATAAATAAGACCAATTTCACCGCCCGCCGCTGCTTCAGGTGACACGTGACCGATTGACGCACCTCGGGAAGCACCGCTAAAACGACCGTCAGTAATAAGTGCAACGGTTTTATCAAGTTTCATACCTGCAAGGGCTGAAGTTGGGTTGAGCATTTCTCTCATACCGGGGCCACCGACAGGGCCTTCGTAACGGATAACAACAACATCACCGTCAACAATTTTGCCATTATAGATTGCGTCAATCGCTTCGTCTTCAGAGTTGAATACTCTTGCAGGACCTGAATGCACAAGCATCTCGGGTGCAACTGCACTACGTTTTACTACACAACCATCCTTTGCAATATTACCCCAAAGAATTGCGATACCACCTGTTTCGCTGTATGGATTATCAATTGGGCGAATTGCATCTGTATTCTTAATATATGCACCCTCAATATTTTCACCGACAGTTTTACCTGTTGCAGTAATGAGCGACAAATCAAGAAGGTTTTTCTTTGCAAGTTCTGCCTGAACTGCGGGGATACCACCCGCATTGTTAAGGTCGTGCATATGAGTTCCGCCTGCGGGAGCAAGGTGGCAAAGGTTAGGAACTTTTGCACTGATTTCGTTGAACATATGAAGGTCAACAGGTACGCCTGCTTCATTTGCGATTGCAAGAAGATGAAGAACACTGTTTGATGAGCAACCGAGAGCCATATCACAAGCAAGAGCATTGCGAATTGACTTTTCGTTGATAATATCACGAGCCTTGATGTCGTTTTCTACAAGATTCATAATTGCCATACCTGCGTGTTTTGCAAGTTGAATGCGACCGCTATGTACTGCGGGAATCGTGCCGTTACCCGGGAGAGCAATACCAACTGCTTCTGCAAGACAGTTCATTGAGTTTGCTGTGTACATACCCGAGCAAGAGCCACAACCGGGGCAAACATTTTCTTCGAATTCGAGAAGTTTGCAGTCATCAATCATATTTGCTTTGCGAGCACCAACTGCCTCAAACATTTTTGAAAGTGATGTTTCAACACCGTCAACAAGACCTGACATCATTGGTCCGCCCGAGCATACAACTGCGGGAATGTTAAGACGAACTGCCGCCATAATCATACCGGGAACAATTTTGTCACAGTTTGGAACAAGCACAGCACCGTCAAAACCATGAGCCATAATCATTGTTTCAACACTGTCTGCAATAAGTTCACGTGATGCAAGTGAGTATTTCATACCAATATGTCCCATAGCGATACCGTCGCAAACACCGATTGCGGGTACCATTACGGGAGTGCCACCTGCCATACGAACACCTGCTTTAACTGCCTCAGTGATTTTATCAAGATGAATATGACCGGGAACGATTTCGCTGTGTGCGGACACAACGGCAATCAAGGGTCTTTCTAACTCTTCTTTTGTATAGCCCATTGCATAAAAAAGGCTTCTGTTAGGTGCTCTTTCAACACCTTTTACTACATTTTCACTTCTTAAATTCATAATGAGTCCTCCTGCCAAATAGTGGTTTTAACGGCGAAAACCCCTCAGTCAACTTCGTTGACAGCTCCCCTTTCAAGTGAGCCGAGAGACCCCGCCCTACCGTTATTTTATTATTTTATACTCATATGACAGTTTTTGCAAGGGGGAATTATTAAAACAAATATATTTCAATGCTTAATTTTACAAACTAAATTATTGTAAAAGGTTGTTTAGTGTGATATCATCATATTAATTGTATCATTAACACTAATGGGAAGTGGAAAAATGTTTGATAATAAAATACATATAGCATATGGATTTCACGTTAACTGTTATCACTCATACCGTGGGGATACCAACGATAATTTAGGATTTGGCTCGGATATAAGAATTATCCGTAAAATTCTTGACACTCTTACTGAGTTTAACAAGCAAGGTATTCCCGTAAAAGGAACTTGGGACACAGAAAACTTCTTTTCATTACAGAAAATTTTGCCTGAATATGCTCCTGACATCATTGATAAAATGAAAGAAAGAGTAGAAAAATATGGTGACGAAAACATAATAATGGGATATAACAATGGTGCTTTGTCTGCTATGACAGAGGATGAGTTCTGCGAAAGTATCAATCTCGCTATTACTAATCCTGATGGTAGTGGACTTAGCGACATTTTCGGTACTTGTGAGAAAATTGTTCGTCCGCAAGAGGTTATGTTTACTCCGTCACAAGTAAGTTTGTATAATAAATTAGGTGTCAAAGCACTTTGTCTTTATTACAGTTGCGTGCCTTTTGATGCATTTAGAACCATTATTCCAAAACTTTCCGACGAAGAAGCATTTAATCCTCTTACATACACTTACAAAGATGAAAGTATGACTATCATCCCAACTTACAGCAACTCCGATGTCTGCGATGCAGGGTGTCTTCGTGCTTGGGTTAAGGATTTGCGTAAAAAACAGGAAAGTGGTGAAATCAACAATGACCTTTTCTTGTTTATAAATATGGATGCTGATGCAATTTTCTGGGAAACTATTGACCTTGGAAAAATGACGGGCAAGATAGCAAATACTGATGGTATTCACGGTCTTGTTAAAGAGGTTGCAGATTTACCCTATGTTGTTTTTGACACTCCCGGCGGATATATTAAAAATCACAAGCCAATTGGTAAAATCGAGTTTACTCACGATACTGCTGACGGTAATTTTACAGGATATGCGTCTTGGTCAGAAAAGCCGTTTAACAGAAAAATATGGACACGAATCGAAAGAGCAAGAGCAATGTCAAAAATTACAAGTGACCGAGATATGCTTTCGCCGTCGTTCAATAACCGTGTTTTATTACTTTCTACTACTCATTTTGGTCTTGCTACTCCTGTGCTTAACATTCAAAGAGAAAAAACTGCACTTGATTTAAGTGATAAAGTTATTACTGATGAAGTTTCCGCTATGCCCGAAACTAAAAAAATCACCGTTCACAACACCACAAATTCGTTATTACAATACGTTCAAGTTGCGATTAAGGAAAAGATTTTCGATATTTCTTGTATGACAGTTAAGGCTTGTGACCTTGAAAGCTTTGTTGCTGTGCCAACGGCTGATGATTGTTCATCTGCATATCTTATGTTGAAATTCAAAAAGAACAAGAAGAAATATGAACTTGAAATCGGTTTTGACGGTGAATGTAAAAAGCCTGCATTTAAAAATCTTCTTGCAACACCAAGAATGTCAATTATGTTTTCACCAAGCGGTCAAATTGCTTTTACATATTGTGACGGAAGAAAAATTGGTGGTTATGATTTCTTACAATCATACATTACTTATGGCAAAAAGAAATATAATTTTGAAAATACAGTTACTACTCCCCTTTCCCTTGCAGGTAATGGTGAGGGTGTGAGAGTTCAAGGTGAAATTCACTTACCGAAAGAAATTAAGTCGGGTAGTTACACATTTGATTTCTTTAAAACTGATTTTTCAGATGCCATCTTTGTTCGTACTACAGTTAATTACCCATACACAGCTGAAACCACCTCAATTTCAACTGAAAATTCTGCTCTTGGTAGATACAGTGATATGAATTGGAAAGAAACTGTGCCTTTCCAAATTACACCTACACTTAATGGTGATATTTCTGTTATTAAGAGAAACTTTATGGATGATGTTTCTTCATACAGAACACAGTCCTTCCCTGAATGTGATGAAAAAAATGAAAAGGTTGACTCATTTAACCATCAGTTAACGGGTGGATTTGTGGGGCTGTACGATGAAAACGGCGGCATTGTTATTGCAAATGCTCGTCAGGTGCTTTCTTCAATGGCTCATTGTCCTATGAGATTAGAAAAAGACAAAACGGTTAGAATGAACCCATTTGGCACTTATTACGGCAAACAAAGGCATCATTTTGGCAGGTCAAATGACGAAATTCTTGACACCTACACACTTGTTGCTGCTCAAGGCAAGAGTATTGCCCCGTCATATAACGGAAGTTCAGAAACTGCAATTTTGGGTCTTTACCCAATGTCAAAGGATGGACTATCGGACAATGAAAAGACTGAGATTTGTGCATTTGCAGATGGTGCTTTAATTACTGCACCTGCAAATGAAAGTATTGCTCCATTCACAAATGACAACATAACTTTGAGAGATGCTAATGCTGACGGGATAAACGAAAAAGACCTGAAAAATCCTGTTATGACAGGCATTTCTGGTAATGTGGGAAAGTACATTACAAAAGGCATTAAGGCAGTTGCACACATTGTTACAACACAAATAAAATCCAAATAATCTTTGCATTTTTTGAAAGAATGGTGTATAGTTGTCTTAATGTTTTCTTGATTGGGGAATATTTTATGGAAAATTTATCACAGAGAATTGCTGAAACACTCAAAAAAATGATTGTTGATGAGCAAAAATATAAATATGGTGAAAAGCTGCCTAATGAAAATGAATTATCGCAGGAATTGGGTGTAAGCCGTACCACCTTGCGTGAAGCTATTCGCACACTTATTTCGGACGGTGTGCTTGTAGTTAAGCGTGGCAAGGGTACTTTTGTTGCGGAAGAAATCGACCAGTATTCACAGAATATTGGTGTTAACGATTTTATGAAAAAGAAAGTTACTTTGCGTGATTTATATGAAACTCGTTTGATTTTTGAGCCCGAAGCCGCAGCCCTTGCCTGTAAACGTGCAACTGACGAAGAAATCAAAGGAATTTTGCGACTTGGCGAAATTTGTCAAAATGAAATAAAAAAAGACCCATCGGGCAGAAAGCGAATCGAGTCCGAAAGTGCTTTTCACGGTGCAATTCTCAAAGCGTCACACAACGAATTTTTAGGTCAATTTCTACCCATTCTCACAAGTACAATTCAAAAGACAATTGAACTAAACTACAACCTTGAAAATATTGCAGAAGAAGCATATAAAGACCACATTATGATTATGAATTTTCTTAAACAACGTGATGTGGTAGGTGTAAAAAGTGCAGTTACCATTCACCTGCACCACGCAATGCTAAATGAACAAATTTCTTTAGATTAATTTTAAGAATTATTTTTAAAAAAGTATTGACAATTTAATTTTATCATATATAATATGTTGTATGACAACGCAAATGAGATGTCAAACAACATATTATTTTTTTAGGAGATTTTATTATGTCACAACAGAGAATGTTCTATCAAGAAGATTGTAATTTAGGTTTATTGGACGGCAAGACCATTGCAGTTATCGGTTACGGTAGCCAAGGTCACGCACACGCACTCAATGCTAAAGAGTCGGGCTGTAATGTTATTATCGGTCTTTACGAAGGCAGTAAGTCATGGGCAAAGGCTGAAAAGCAGGGCTTTGAGGTTTACACAGCAGCAGAAGCAGCAAAGAAAGCTGACATTATTATGATTCTTATTAATGATGAATTACAGGCTGATATGTATAAAAAGGATATTGAGCCAAACCTTAAAGATGGCGATATGCTTATGTTTGCTCACGGCTTCAATGTTCATTTTGGTTGTATCACTCCCCCATCATTCGTTGACGTTACAATGATTGCTCCAAAGGGACCCGGTCATACAGTTCGTTCAGAGTATCAGGCAGGTAAAGGTGTACCTTGTCTTGTTGCTGTTCATCAAGATGCAACAGGTAAGGCTCTTGACAAGGCTCTCGCTTATGCACTTGCTATCGGCGGTGCTCGTGCAGGTGTTCTTGAAACAGATTTCAGAACAGAAACAGAAACAGACCTTTTCGGTGAACAGGCAGTTCTTTGCGGTGGTGTTTGTGCACTTATGCAGGCAGGCTTCGAAACACTTTGCGAAGCAGGTTATGACCCAAGAAATGCTTACTTTGAGTGCATTCACGAAATGAAGCTTATTGTTGACCTTATTTACCAGAGCGGTTTCGCAGGTATGAGATATTCAATTTCTAATACTGCTGAATATGGCGACTACATCACAGGTCCAAAAATCATTACTGACGAAACAAAGAAAGCAATGAAGAAAATCCTTTCTGACATTCAGGACGGCTCATTTGCAAAAGAATTCTTGCTTGATATGTCACCTGCAGGTCGTCAGGTTCACTTTAAGGCTATGAGAAAATTAGCTTCTGAACATCCTGCTGAAAAGGTTGGCGAAGAAGTTAGAAAGCTTTACAGCTGGAACAACGAAGAAGATAAGTTCATCAATAACTAATTTTCAAATTACATAAAATTGACTCCCTTGAAATTTCAAGGGAGTTTTTTCTTGCTCCCTCTGACGAGGGAGCTGTCGAGCGATAGCGAGAGATATGAACTGTTAAATATTTTATCTCTCCGTCAAAATCTTCGATTTTGCCACCTCCCTCGTCAGAGGGAGGTTAAAAGGTAACTAATTCTTTCTAAAAACATCAAGCATATGAATTGATAAACCTACACAATCTTCACGTTCGCAAAGATTTGATAAAAATTTCATATATTCTTCAAATTCAAGGTCACTTAAATTATCGAATGTATCATCATAAAGATATGACAGCATATCAACTCCAACAAAATGAAGTCTTGTAACATTGTGCTTTTTCATAAGTTCATCGATGTCGGATTTACGATATAATTCAAATATTTCCTCGGGTGATGAAACGGTGTGATAATCTTCTTTTATAAGACCTTTTTCAAGATATTTTAATACTCTATTTGTATAAAAGAACTTATATATTGAGGTATCGTTATTGCAATAAGAAGCATAAATTATTCCGTTTGTCTTTGCAATTCTGATTGCTTCACTGAGAGCACGATGTTTATCTTCGTCAGTAAAAAGATGATACATAGGACCCAATAATAACACAATATCATAAGTGTCACTTTTAAATGCAGATAAATCACAAGCATTGCCTTCAAAAATTTTGATATTATGATGAGATTTAACTTTTTTCTTCATTATTTCAATGTTATGGGGAACAAGTTCCACTGCAGTAACATCATAACCCTTCTCTGCAAGTGCAATTGAATATCTTCCTGTGCCCGCACCTATTTCAATTATTTTTGCACTGGGTGAAATATATTTTTCAATATATTTCATTGTGTTAAGATATTCAGGCAATCTGCTTTTTTTCAACAATCTACCTTCTTCATTGTAGTTGTTGTAAAAATCAATAACGCTGTTTCCTGTTGTCACGATTTTCTTTTTGAATAGTTTTGAAAGTTTCATAAGAATTCCTCCGTAAAAATAAAAATCGGTGTAAGCTTATAATCTAAGCCTACACCGTTATAATCATATCGTTAAAAAATGTTGTTACATATCCCGAAATGAATATAGAGGTATAGACCTGCACAATGAAGGTCGTACAAGCCAAAGCATATTCATATCAAGTTTTTTGAAAAGATATGCGTTCATAATAATACCTCTAACTGAATTTTGACAAGAATAACATATGAAAACCAATTTGTCAAGGATTTTCTCTCCCTCCGTCAAAATCTTCGATTTTGCCACCTCCCTCGTCAGAGGGAAGAAGAGAAAAGGGCAAAGTTTCCACTTCGCCCTACATTATTATTTTAAGTTTTTTGCTTCGCATTGCATTGGGCAAGTTGAGCAGTCGCCCATCATAATGTCGTTGACTGTTTTACCTGCAGGAATCATTGGCAATACTCTTTCGTCCTTATCGATTGCACATTCAATCCATACAGGTCCATTCTCTTTGAGTGCTTCTGCAAATACATCTTTAAACTGTGCAATTGTTTCGACATAGTAACCCTTTGCACCAAAGCCTTCTGCAAGTTTTACAAAGTCGGTCTTGCGGTGTGGGTCGGTCTGTGAAAAGCGTTTACCATAGAAGCAACGTTGCCATTGACGTACCATACCCAAAACCTTATTATTCATAATAACTGTGATAACGGGAAGTTCATAACTTACCGCTGTACAAGCTTCGTTGAGATTCATATGGAATGAGCCATCACCTGTGATATGTACAACCTTTTTACTGTCACCAAGCGCAACCTTTGCACCAATTGCCGCACCATAGCCATAGCCCATTGTGCCCAAGCCACCGCTTGTTAAAAAGCCTCTTGGGTTGATGTGATGAACATATTGTGCCGCCCACATCTGATGCTGACCAACGTCAGTTACAACAACAGTATCTTCCCCTGCTATATCGCAAATTGCACCAATTAACTGATGTGGCAAAATATGTGAATCGTCATCAATTGGCTTATAGTCAACTGCTTTATATTCTTCAAGAGTTTTAAGCCAATCTTTTCTTTCTTGTTTTTCTACAAGGGGTAAAAGATTTTCTAAAACCTTTTTAACATCTCCGATTACATAATGGTCAACTGCAACGTTTTTGTTAATTTCACTAAGGTCAATGTCAATCTGAATAATTGTTGCTTTCTTTGCAAAATCATTTGTGTCAAGTGCAACACGGTCAGAAAAACGAGTACCGATTGCAACAAGCACGTCTGCATCGTCAACTGCTTTATTTGTAACATAACCGCCGTGCATACCTAAAAGTCCAAGATTAAGTGGATTATTATAGCCGATTACACCCGCCGCCATAAGAGTGTGGCAAGATGGTATATTTGCTTTTTCAACAAGTTCCAATGCAAGTTCTGATGCATTCGATGAAACCACACCACCGCCGAACATCACAACGGGTTTCTTTGCATTGTTGATGATATTTGCGACCTTTTTGAGTTCTTCCGCATCAATAACTGTATCATCTTTAATTTCAACCTTGGGCTTGTGCTCAAATTCTGTAACTGCTGCAGTAACATCTTTTGTAATATCAATAAGAACAGGACCTTTTCTGCCGGTATTTGCAATACGGAATGCATCACGAATTGTATCTGCCAACTCATCAACATTATGTACCATAAAATTGTGTTTTGTAACGGGCATTGTAATACCTGTAATATAAACCTCCTGAAAGGCATCACGACCGATAAGACCTGAACCCACGTTACCTGTAATTACAACCATTGGAACACTATCCATATAAGCGGTTGCAATACCGGTTACAAGGTTTGTAGCACCGGGGCCACTTGTAGCAATACATACACCTGTTTTGCCGGTTGCTCGGGCATAACCGTCAGCCGCATGGGAAGCACCCTGCTCGTGTGCTGAAAGCACGTGCTTAATCTTATCACTATATTTATAAAGAGCATCGTAAATATTAAGAACCGCACCGCCCGGATAACCGAAAACGGTGTCAACACCCTGCTCTATTAAAACTTCAGTTAAAATTTCTGAACCATTGAGTTTCATCTTTCATTCACTCCAAGAATTTGCTATTTGTTGCAACGCTTTAATGCGTGAAAATACTTATTAAATATTCTATACTATTTAACAGAAAAAATCAATCTAAAATTAACAAAAAAAGCAACAGAAATAATGCTCTGTTGCTCTTTTTATTTATGCAAAATTATACATTGTCACTATCTTCAGTTGACTGAACCGAATTTTCAACTGTTTTTTCTGAAGTTTCTGTACTTTCAACAGTTTCAACTACTTCAGTTTCTTCAACAATTTCGGGAGTTTCCTTTACTGCTTCTTCAGGCAACTCGCCTTTTTCCATAAGAGAAACAAATTGTTCTTCGTCAATCTTTTCAAGTTTAACAAGAGTTTCAGCCACAAGATGAAGTTTTTCAATATGATTTGAAAGAATTTCTTCTGTTCTCTTATATGCTTCGTTGATTATTCTTTCAACTTCACTATCAATAGTAGCTGCCACATTTTCAGAATAATTTCTTGTATGGTTATAATTCTTACCGAGGAATACTTCGTCATTATCTGAGCCAAAAGCAATTGGGCCGAGTTTTTCGCTCATACCATACTTTGTAATCATATTTCTTGCAATTTCAGTTGCACGTTGAATATCATTTGATGCACCCGTTGAAATGTCATTGAAAATGATTTTTTCAGCAACTCGTCCGCCGAGAAGTGAAACAATATCATCAAGCATACGGGATTTCATCATATGCATTTCATCTTTTTCGGGAGTGTAAAGAGTGAAACCACCCGCCATTCCACGAGGAATAATTGAAATATGTGTAACGGGGTCTTTGTTTTCAAGATAATATGAGGATACTGCGTGACCAGCTTCGTGATAAGCAGTAATTCTCTTATCTTTTTCTGTGATTTTGCGTGATTTCTTTTCACTGCCGATTACGACCTTCATTGTTGCTTCTTCAATCTCATCCATAGTAATTGCAAGAAGCTTTCTCTTTGCAGCAAGAAGTGCCGCTTCATTGAGAAGGTTTTCAAGGTCTGCACCTGTAAAGCCCACAGTTGTTGCTGCAATCTGATGCAAGTCAACATCGGGTGCCAACGGCTTATTTTTTGAGTGAACTTGCAAAATTTCTTCTCTGCCTTTAACGTCGGGATAACTAACTGTTACCTGACGGTCAAAACGACCGGGACGAAGAAGTGCGGGGTCAAGAATGTCAGGACGGTTAGTTGCCGCAATAACAATTACACCCTCATTTGCACCAAAACCATCCATTTCAACAAGTAATTGGTTGAGTGTTTGTTCACGTTCATCGTGTCCGCCACCCATACCTGCACCACGGTGACGGCCAACAGCATCAATTTCGTCAATAAAAATAATTGATGGCTGACTCTTTTTTGCTTCTTTAAACAAATCTCTTACACGTGATGCACCGACACCGACATACATCTCAACGAAATCTGAACCTGAAATTGAGAAGAACGGTGCATTTGCCTCACCTGCTACCGCACGGGCAAGAAGTGTTTTACCCGTACCGGGAGGGCCAACTAAAAGCACACCTTTTGGAATTCTTGCACCCAATTTTGAAAATTCATCAGGGTTTTTAAGAAATTCAACAAGCTCTGTAAGCTCTTCTTTTTCTTCGTCAGCACCTGCAACATCTGCAAAAGTGACTTTTTTTGTTTCATCGTCAGCACGTTTTACTCTTGCTTTACCAAAACTCATTGCACGGTTATTTTCGCTCGTTATTGATGAACTCATTTTTTTGAACATCATAATAACTAAAATACCAAGCCCCACAGTGAGTAATGCCGACGGCAACATTGTTACAAGCCACGAATTTGATGTTCCCTCAATGTAATCATCCTTAATCGGATTGTCAGGATTAGCTTTATTATATTCACGTATGCTTTCATTAATATCATTTAAAAACATATTTACATTAGGAACACTATACTCATAAACAGTATCATCATTTTTGAGCTTATATTCCATTTTTCCGCTTGTTAAATTCAAGTCAAATCCTTCAACCTGATTGGTATCAAAAAGTCCAATAACCTCATAATATTTCAATTCATCCGTAGTTTCTTTATCTGTATAAATATAGAAAAGACCTATAAATAATACGGGAATTAAAATATATGGAATTATTACTCGCCAGTTAATTTTTTTCAAAATATTTATCACTCCTGTGTGTTATTAGCTTTTACTACTTCTTCTTTTACAATTCCCACAAATGGCAGATTTCTGTATTTTTCGTCATAGTCAAGTCCGTAGCCTACAACGAAAGCATCGGGAATTTCTGCACCTTTGTAGTCCGCTTTGATGTCAGCCTTACGTCTTTCAGGCTTATCAAGTAATGTACAGATTTTAATGCTGTTAGGATTTCTCGCAGAAAGCACCTTCATAAGATATGAAAGTGTAACACCGCTGTCAAGAATATCTTCAACAATAAGTAAATCTGCACCACTTACAACGTCATTATCAAGGTCCTTGATGATTTTTACAACACCTGTAGTCTTTGTGCCTGAGCCGTAACTTGAAACGGACATAAAATCAATTGTACAAGGAATTTTAATTGCACGCATAAGGTCTGCCATAAATATAACCGAACCCTTGAGAACGCTTACAAGAACAAGTTTTTTACCTTTATAATCTTCTGAAATCTGTTTACCTAAATTGTCAACTATATTTTTCAATTCATCTTCAGATAAAAGAATTCTTTCAATATCGTTCAACATTTTTTCTTACCCCACTTTTATTATTTTAAAGAAATTTTCAGTATTATCACCAATTTTACAACGGTCAGCAACACCGAAAAACTCTGTCCATACAATCCCTTTTTCGTCTGACAAAATCAACATTCTGCCTCTTTGCGAAACAGGTATTTTTGATTCGTTAAACAACTTTTTAAGACTCTTATTCATTCTGCCCTTGGGACGATATGACTCACCCTCACGACGAAGTCTTAAAAGCATTTCACCTGATATTTTATCACAATCTATAAAATTGTCCATATCCTGTTTGTTAAAAAAGTGTAAATCTTTTTTTGAAAAAAATTCAAAATTATATTCGCCTATAGATGTTTTGTATTTTTTTGATGCCAAATCGCATTTTGTTTCAAAATAATCTATATCTTTTGTTTTACCGAAATACAGCTTTTTTCTTTCAGTACGTACAACAATTGCTCCACTTACATTGACAGCGCCATCTTTTTCAATTATGTGAAGAATTGAATCAATATGCTCTCTGTTAATATTCTTAACACCTTGTTTTTTGAGAATCATAGAAACAATCTCACGTCTTAACACAATATGGCAATCTTCAAATACCGTACAATCATAATAGCCATCTTTTACCGACTTTTCAAATAATGACCGTGCATTTTCATTTATGAAATCCTTTGAAAGATTGACTGCCTCATTACTTTTTATAAAAGCCTTATCAAATGAAGGATTTAACTCAAAAAGTTGGGGCAAAATATTGTGACGTATCTTATTTCGTGTGTAGTCGTCACAAAGGTTTGTACTGTCAGTCACAAAAGAAAGATTATTAGATTTCAAATATTCTTCAATTTCAACTCTTGTGCAATCGAGCAAAGGTCTAATATAAAAATTATCTCTCACATATGGAATCCCACAAAGTCCCGAAAGTGACGCACCACGTGATAGGTTGAAAATAAAAGTTTCCATATTGTCATTCATATTATGGGCAGTTGCAATTTTATCACATTTGGAATTCTCAAAGATACTATATCTTACTCGTCTTGCACATTCCTCAATACCCTCACCCGTTTTCTCGGCTTCGTGGGGCACGTTCACATAATGGGTTTCAAAGCTGACACCCAATTTTTCACAAAGTCCTTTTGAAAATTCAAGGTCACGGTCCGCCTCTTTACCACGAATACCATGATGAATATGTATTGCTTTAAGCTCGCCTATGTCTAATTCATTTTTATGGGTTGCAAAGAAATGCAACAGTGCCACAGAATCTGCACCGCCGGAAAGCCCTATACCAACAGTATCGCCTTTGGATAACATATTATATTGTAATAAAGTTTTAAAAACCTTACTTGTCATCTTTTATCCTTTCAAGAGTTGAAAACATTGTAAATTCAGGATTCCAAGCAACTTCAACCTTTGTTGTTTCACCATGTCTGTTTTTAGCAACAATGATTTCTGCAATATTTGCTGTTTCTGAATTCTTTTCGTCTTCACCGTCATCATTACCGTTATTATAATAACCCTCACGGTGTAGCATAAGTACAATATCTGCATCCTGCTCAATTGAGCCCGATTCACGAAGGTCTGTAAGCTGTGGGCGATGGTCCGCAGTTTTTGCAGTATTACGTGAAAGCTGTGAACAGGTTACAACGGGAATTTTAAGGTCTTTTGCCATAAGCTTAAGTCCACGGGTAATTTCAGAAATTTCCTGAACACGATTACCTTCATTTTTCTTTGAACCTGACATAAGCTGAAGGTAGTCGATAATAACACAGTCAACATCTTTTGCACGGCGAACACGTGCTTTCATTTCTGAAACATTGATACCGCCCGAATTGTCAAAATAGAGAGGTGCATTTGTAAGATTTGAAAGTGCCATACCGAGTTTTACCCAATCTTGGTCACTTATATCGCCCGTTCTCAATTTTTGACTGACAATTCTCGCTTCAGTTGAAATAATACGCTGTGCCAATTCTTCATTTGACATTTCCAATGAGAAAAACAATACTTTTCTGCCCTTCATTGCAATATTTCTTGCCACGTTCAACGCAAAGCTTGTTTTACCCATACCGGGACGAGCACCGATAAGTATAAGGTTTGAACGGTGAAATCCGCCACCGAGAACTTTATCAAGATGTGAAAATCCCGTAGGAATACCTTGATATTGCTCTTTTTCTTTTTCAGTACCATTCTGTAATATTTTAAGACGATGAAAAACATCGTTCATAATAACGTCTCTGATTCTTGCAGGACCGGTACTTGCTCTACCCTGACGAATATCGTAAATTTCCTGCTCTGCAATATCAAGAATTTCGTCAGCCGATTCTGTACCGCCGTTTGCCTTATTTAAAATCTTGTTAGCAGTAAGAATAAGAGTACGAAGATAGAATTTATCAATTACGATTTTTATATATGACTCCACATTATGTGCTGAAGGTACTGCGTCGGCAATTTTCATAAGATATGTTTTACCGCCCACATCGTCAAAAACACCACGTTTTTTAAGTTCATCAAGCACAACAAGAGGGTCAACTCTGCCACCCATTGCATCTATCTGCATTATTACCTCATAAATTGACTGATGCTGTGGGAAATACAGATGTTCAATTTTCAATGTATCCATTACACTGGGCAAACATGACGGGTCTTTTAAAATTGCACCCAAAACTGCCTGTTCAGCATCATTGCTATAAGGTAAAGCAATATTTTCAGGAGTTAACATATTTTCCATAGTTATCATTTCTCCAATTAAAAATTACAAATATTATTCAGAAACCATAACTGTCATTTCTGCTACGATATTTGTATAAAGCTTAACTTCAATTTTATAAGAGCCAAAAGCCTTAATATCATTCATTGTGATTTTTCTTTTATCCACTTTAACAGCAAATTGCTTTTCAATTTCTGTCGCAACTTCTTTTGATGTTACTGAACCAAAAAGCTTACCGTTATTGCCCGCCTTTGCAGTCATTTTAACTGTTTTGCCCTGAAGTTTTGCCTTTGAGTCATTTGCCGCTGCTACTTCAACATCAATTTTGTGCTGATTTGACTGCTCACGATTACGAAGTTCTGTAAGACTCTGTGCGTTTGCTTCAACAGCAAGTCCTTTCGGGAAAAGGAAATTTCTTGCGTATCCGTCAGAAGCCTTTACTTTTTCACCTTTTTTACCCAAACCTTTAACATCCGCTTTTAAAATTACATCCATTTTTATTACCTCACTTTATATCATTAACTTTATCAATTGCATTTTTTAACAGTGTAAGTGCCTTTTCAAAACTCTCTTTGGGGAGTTGTGCTGCAGCCATTGTATGATGACCGCCACCGCCCAATTCTTCCATTACAAGTTGAACATTAAGTTCACCATATGAACGGGCAGAAATGTTGATTGTATTATCAGTTCTGAATGCCACAAAAGATGCATGTACATCATCAATGTTCAACAATTCGTCGGCTGCCTGACTTGCTACAATTCGCACATCATCTGACTCAAAATCAACCACACCGATTGCACAATTATTATACATAGCCGCATTTTTCACAACTTCACTCTTAGCTTTCTGTGTTTGCATACTATTTGAGAAAAGCTGTTTTACCTTAACCGTGTCCGCTCCTGCCTGACGAAGATATGCCGCCGCTTCAAAGGTACGCACCCCTGTTTTCATAACAAAATTCTTTGTATCAAGTGTAATACCCGACATCAAGGCTTCAGCACAAACCTGCGGAACATCTACCTCAACACTTATATATTGTATAAGCTCTGTCACCATTTCTGATGCTGATGAAGCATTTGGCTCAAGATAGAAAATAACTGCCTTATTTATATGGTCAACAGTTTTTCTGTGATGGTCAATTACCACAACTTTATTTACAAGGTCAAATAGTTCGGGATACTCAAGGAAGCTCTTTCGATGAGTATCAACAATAAATAACAATGTACCTTTATCAAGATAATTTTCAACCTCGTCGGGCTCAAGGAACAAATCTTCCATACCATTTGCAATCATATGCTTTACAAGGGGCATTGCAAGAGTTGTTTTTGAATTCATTATAATTTTAGCATCTTTGCCAAGAGCCTTGCTTATCATTGCAACGCCTAAAGAAGCACCAAGGGCATCTAAATCTGCAAAGCGATGACCCATAATAAGCACATTACTACTTGCCTTTATTGTTTCGCCTATAGCATTTGCAACTATTCTTGTTTTCACTTTTGTTCTTTTTTCAATTCCCTTTGCTACTCCACCGAAGAATTCAAAATCATTCTTATTGGTTTTAATGGCAACCTGGTCGCCGCCTCTACCCATTGCCATATCAAGAGCCTTACGTGCGTTAACTTCACACTCTGCCAACTCTTCACCCGAGCCGACACCTACCGAAAGAGTTATACCCAACATTTTGTCGTCATATGTATAACCTCTCACTTTTGAAAGAATTGAGAACTTATCATCTTTCATACGTGATAAACTTTCAATATCTGTAATCAAAATAAATCTGTTGTTACCGATTTTTCTTGAAATACAATTATAATTCGAGAAATAATTTTCAACAATGCTTTCAAGCCTACCAAGAATTTCAGCCTGACGGCTCTCTCTGAAATCAGAAAGAGCATCTTCTACACTGTCAAGGCTTATTATCATAATAACGGGTCGTGATGACTTGTATGCAGATTTATAATTCTTAAGTTCAGTATCTTCAACAAAATAAAGTGCATATACCGTTTCGCCCTTATATTTAACAAGACCTGAAAATGCTGAATACTTTTTATCACCGTATTCGCATTCAATGAACATATTTTCACGTATTACATCTATACCTTGACCCGATGTGAATTGCTTTACATCTGCACCCTTTATTTGTGCACCCGCAAGAAATTTATTATGAAAATTTGAATTATACCATACTACCCTATCGGTACTGTCGAACAGCAATACAGGTAATGGAAAGTTGAGAAGTTCGCCGTCATCTTCGGCAGAAAACTTTCTTTCTACCGATGAAATCATTCCGCTGAGTTTTCTTAATTCCAAATCTCTTATTAAAAGACCTGACACTGTAAGCACAAGTAGAAGAAGCCCCGCTATAAAGGCTATTACCACATTATAAAAAGCCATAGCAATACATAGTGCAATTCCAACAACGATTACCATAACCGTTATTGGATAAAGCACGAAAAGTCTTTTGATTGCATTCTCTTTTTTATTGCTGTTATTTTTCATAAAATTCACCTTTTCGCAATACCGCCCATTTATGACGGTGATTGCTTACACTGATGCTATTATAGGAAGCACCATCGGGCTACGTTTTGTTCTGTCATAAAGAAGACGTGAAACGTCATCCCTCATTCTGTTTCGAATTGTACCCCATTCAATATGCCCTTCGTGGACACATTCATCAATTACTATTTGTGCAACAAGCTTTACTTCAGCGATAAGTTGTTCGGAATCACGCACATAGACAAATCCACGTGATACAATATCGGGTCCTGAAATCAACATTCCCGTGTCTTTTTCAATTACTGCATTTATGATTATGAGTCCGTCTTCGGCAAGACGTTTGCGTTCACGTATAACCGCATTTCCAACATCACCAACACCATAACCGTCAACAAAGACCTTACCTGCGGGGACATTTTCAAGAACTGTTATTTTGCGTTTTGTAAGTTCAACCTGCTTACCATTATCAGCAATATAAATATTGCCCGATGCCATACCCATACTCTCGGCAAGTTGTGCGTGTTTACGCAAGTGTTTTTGTTCACCGTGAACGGGAATAAAGAATTTGGGCTTTGCAAGGCTCATTATGAGTTTCAATTCTTCTTGACAAGCATGGCCTGACACGTGCACATCGTACATTTTTTCATATACCACTTCTGCACCACGTTTTAAAAGCTCATCAACAACCTTACCCACGGTTTTTTCATTACCGGGAATTGGGGTTGCAGAAATAATAACATAGTCACCCGTGCCGATTTCAACACGTCTATGCTCAGAAAAAGCCATTCTGTAAAGTGCGGACATGGGCTCGCCCTGACTACCCGTTGTTATTATAACAAGCTTGTCATCAGGATACCTTGACACCATATCAATACTTACCAAAATTCCTTCAGGTACATTGAGATAGCCCAATTTTGATGCGGTTTCAACAACATTTTCAAGGCTTCTGCCCGAAAGTGCCACTTTTCTGCCAACTGATTTTGCCACATCAATAATCTGCTGAACACGATGAATATTTGATGCAAAGGTAGCGACAATTAGTCTTTTACCGTCTGCTTTTTGGAAAAGTCTTTCAAATGACTCGCCCACAGTTTTTTCACTTGCAGTAAATCCCGAACGCTGTGCATTTGTTGAGTCGGACAACAGACAAAGCACACCTTTTTCACCGAGCTTTGCAATTCGTGCAAGGTCGATTACTTCGCCGTCAATGGGAGTTGTATCAATTTTAAAGTCACCTGTTTGCAAAATGAGTCCCGCAGGAGTGCTTATTGCAAGTGCAAGAGCATCGGGGATTGAGTGATTTACGTGAATTGCCTCGACCTCAAAGCACCCTAATTTGATTTTATCTTTAGGTTTAATTACATTAAGCTTTGCCACGTCAAGAATTTTGTGTTCGCTCAATTTATTCTCAATAAGACCTATTGTAAGCTTTGTGCCGTAAACAGGAATATTTACTCTTTGAAGCAGATATGCAAGTCCGCCGATATGGTCCTCGTGACCGTGAGTTATGAAAATACCTCTAATTTTATCTGCATTTTCTTCAACATAGGTAAAATCGGGAATAACCAAGTCAACACCCAGCATATCGGGTTCGGGGAACGCAAGACCACAATCCACAAGAATCATATCATTTTGACATTCATAGAGTGTCATATTCTTGCCAACCTCGTTAAGACCGCCCAAAAATGCAATTTTTACACCAATATCCTCTTTTTTAGGTGCTTTTTTCTTTGTTGTCTGTTTTGTGTTAGGTTTATTTTTAGATAATGATTTATTATTTTTCTTATTCTGAACACTTTTTTTCACAGTATTTTTTTTATTTTGCTCATTCTTTTTGCCTTTTACAGAACGTTTAATATCATTTCTGTCCGTTTTTTGATTTGCCATTTTTTCCTCCATTTCAAAATGTTAAAAATCGATTATTTATGTATCCGTCATTAAAGTCACCGACAGTAAAGTTTAAATATATGTACAAAACCCCATAATAACTCAATATAAGATATTGTCTTTATATATTACTATATTTTATACCCCATTGTCAAGAAGCCCCCTTTCTTTTATTTTGTGCATTTTTTTGCCATTATATAATAAAATCTGTATTGTTAAAATTTATAAATTATGATAAAATTATTATTATATTTTTGAAATCATTTTGAGGTATTTATGGAAAAACTTACTTTTGTTGAAATATTTACCGACGGTGCGTGTTCGGGTAATCCCGGACCCGGCGGTTGGGGTGCAATTCTGCGTTGTAACGGAGTTGAAAAAGAGCTTTCAGGTGGAGAGAAAGAAACAACCAATAACAGAATGGAGTTATTGGCAGTTATAAATGCTCTTGAAGCACTTAACAGACCCTGCCATATTAAAATATGTACGGATTCCTCTTATGTGGTAAATGGTATTACAAAAGGTTGGGCTGAAGGTTGGCGCAAAAACGGTTGGCGTAAGGCTGATAAAAAACCTGCACTTAACCCCGATTTATGGGAACGACTTCTCAATCTACTCGCAATTCACAAATATGAATTCGAATGGGTAAAGGGGCATGCGGGTCACCCCGAAAATGAACGTTGCGACGCATTGGCGGTTGCATATTATAAAAATTTGAAATAATATTAAAATTGTATAATCAATTAAATTTTATTGTTGATTATTGTTTTTTATTATGCTATACTAGAGAATGTATATTTATGCAATATACGGATTTTATAAAAAGGCGTGATTGAAAAGTGGAAAACACAAATACAACCACTGTTACCGAAGAAGTTGAAGTTCAACAGACCTCATCTGCTGACAGAAGATATCTTCGCCCCAAAGAAATTGCGGGCTATCTTCTCACCTCTTTCGGTCAGAAAAACTTAAGCCAGTATGTTAACGCATTCCGTCAGTTCTTTGCTATCAGCTTTCTTGGAATGTCGGGTAGTACATACGGTATTATTATGTTCATCGAGTCAATTTATGACGCAGTTGATGACTCAATTTCAGGTCTTATTATTGACAGAACTCGTACTCGTTGGGGTCGTCTTCGTCCTTGGCTTGTTATTCCCACACCATTCTGGGCAATAGCAATGGTAATGCTCTTCACCACTCCCGCATTCCTTGTTCACGAATGGCAAAAAGTTATTTGGACTATTGTTGCAATTTTTGTTTATAACCTTGGTATGTCATACTTTGGTGCTTGGACAATTATGCTTTACAATATTACACCAAACAACAATGAGCGTGACAACCTTATTGCCACATCAAAGTTTGCTGACCTTTTCGGTGTGTTCCTCCCCTCAATTGCATCAATGTGTGTTGGCTTCTTGCCAAAACTTACAAAAAATGCGATTGGTATGCAGGATATTTACACAGGATTTGCTGTTATAATCACAGTAATTGCCGCATTCACTGCTTTCTTCGGTTTCTCGTCAATGCGTGAAAGAGTACCTCTTGCATCACGTGAACAGATGAAAGAAGTTGGTGTTCTTGAATCTTTCAAAAATGTTTTCAAGAACAGACCAATGTTCGTGCTTGTTCTTTCAGGCTTCTTTGCAGGATTTAAGTCAGTTGGTGTTGCAAGTGAAAGCTTCTATTGGATGCACAACTCAAAGAACGTTGCTCACGGTTCAATCGCAGGTCTTTTCACAGGTATTCCAAACTACATTATGGTTCCTCTTGCTCCAAAACTTATTCGTAGATTTGGTGCTAAAAAGGTTGCAGTTGCTTCAGGTATCTTTGCAGGTTTTGCTTATGCAGGTACATTCCTTATCGGTCTTCTTGGTAATGACGGTAAAGGCTTCCTTGTTAACTGGGAAGGTCACAACGCAGTTATCAACCTTGCGGTGCTTACATTCTGCCTTACAGTCTGCGGACTTCCTAACCAGCTTTTAAACGTTGCAGGTGCTGTTCTTCAGGGTGACGTTTACGACTACAGCGAATGGAAAACAGGTATGAGAAACGAAGCACTTGTTCAGACAGTTCAGAACTACTTCGGTAAAGCTGCTAACTCAATCACACAGCTTCTTTCAGGCGTTGTTATTTCAATGGTTGGTTATGTTGCTCATAAAGACGAATTTGGTAACATCGTTCCCGAATCAAACTATAATACACTTCTTGGATTCTGGGCTATTTTCTGCTTATTACCTGCAATTGCCCGTTTCCTTTACGGTATAACTCTTTTATTCTTCAATGTTGATGGTAAGTTTAAAGAACAGATGCTTAAAGACCTTGAAGTAAGACGTCGAGAAAGACTTGAAAATCTTAATCTTGACAGTGAAGAAAAACAAATTCTTGAAATGAATATTAACTCCCATATGGGTACAATTCTTCCACAGGAAAATTCTGAATCAGAATAATTTTCAATCACATAATATATAAGTAAACCCCCGATTCATCGAGTCGGGGGTTTTTGTTGTGGACGGGTCGTCGAGGACGCCGACCCCTACGAAATACATTATTTTTTACAATATATTTCAATTTTATTAAGTGTTGCTTTTACACGATATGATGTAATAACAATTTTAATTCGGTTGATTTTTTTCTTTTCAAAACGACAAATTCGTTTTGCACCGATTACAGTTGATGAACAAAGCCTTTCAAAGCCATTACCATTATCGGCATAAATATCAAAATTCTCAATCTGTTGACCCGTTGCAATATTCTCTTTAAGAACAATCTTATCAGCAATTATCGGTTTTTTAAAGATAATTTCAATTTCAGGCTTTTCATCATCTTCGCCACATTGCCAATAGCCAGTTTCATTAAGAATATTATTCGCACTGTGTTCATCATCAAGCTGAGATGATGCAGTTGCTTTGCAATCTATCACAAGATTTTCGGAAAATTCTTTACGTAATTCATCACCGAATTTACGAAGTGCACGGACATCAGCACGTGCCAATAATCCATTTTTATCGGGTGGAATATTAAGAAGTAACGATGAATTACCACCAACACTCCCCCAATAAATCTGCATAAGTTTCTTCAATGATTTAACTTTGAAATCTTCACGTCTGTGATAAAACCAACCGGGACGTATTGAAACATCTACCTCTGCAGGATACCAAATAAAATTCTTTATTCCGTCAATAAATTCACGGCTACCCAAATCCTGCGTTTTTGCATCTACTTTTTTAGCGAATTCAGGGTTATCCTCTTGTTGAGAATGCTCTGCAGTATAGTCTTGATTACCTACAAATGCAGGAACAACACTCCACTCTGACTCTCTTGACTTACCTGCTTCATTACCGCACCAACGTACATCGGGTCCGCAAATATTAATTACTGCATTGGGTTGCAATTCACGAATAGTTTCAAAATATGAATTCCAATCATAAACCTGTTTTTTGCCATTTTTGCCTTCTCCACAAGCGCCATCAAACCAAAAGCAGAAAATATCGCCATATTTTGTTGCAAGTTCAGTAAGTTGATTTTTAAAATATGTATTATATTCTTCGCCCGTGCCGTAAGTGGCTTCGTGTCTGTCCCACGGAGATAAATACACACCGAATTTAAGCCCATATTCACGACATGCATCGCTGACCTCTTTTACAACATCGCCGTTACCGTTTTTATAAGAACTGCTTTTCACAGAATAATTTGTATATTCACTCGGCCAAAGACAAAAGCCGTCGTGATGCTTACAAGTTAGAATAATGGCTTTAAGACCTGCATTTTTAATTTCTTTTGCCCATTGACGAGCATCAAGCTTTTTAGGGTTGAACACGGT
This sequence comes from Candidatus Fimenecus sp., assembly GCA_045594885.1. Classification (GTDB taxonomy): domain Bacteria; phylum Bacillota; class Clostridia; order Oscillospirales; family Acutalibacteraceae; genus Fimenecus. Next base: position 47,254 of record JAZNZJ010000058.1, read on the forward strand.
TGGTGAAGCCGTACCATCACCCCATTCTTTGCCTGTAAATGTATTTGTACCGAAATGGCAGAAAGCATACATTTCAAGCTTCTGCCACTCTAACTGACGGGGCGACGGAACTACTTCCGCCGCCAACTCATAACTTTTCTTATTCAGCATAATTTGTTGCCACAATATCAACACCCGTACCGAGAATATTCTCGATTACAACGTCACCAATGTTGACAGGTGCTTTGATTGATGCTTCATTGATTACTTTCATACATTCCATCATCATTCCCTTGGGAATTGGGTTTGCTGATTTTACAGGCACAACATAAGATTTGCCACCTTCAACCTTAACAGTTGTTGTGAGCATTCTTGTGGGATTAGTTACTTCTGTACGTGCGTATGCGTCACCACGTTTGCAGGTGTTACCTGTAACGGTGGCTACATTACCGTCAGCATCAAAAGTAACTGTTATGGGGCATCCTAAAGGACAAGCAACACATACAAGTTCTCTATTTTCCATTTTATTACGCCTCCACTCTTACTGTAATGGTTGAATTTGCAGAAAGCTCTGCAATTACTGACTGTTTAAGAGTAACATATTCCATTTCACCGGGGCAAAGCTTAACCTTTTTCTTTGAAAGAATTTCTTTGCCGTCGCACTCAACAATGATTTTTGCATTGTTGTAAACTGCACCCACACGGAAATAGAGTTTAACATCTGCATCTGTATCACGGTTGATTCTCTGTGGAACTATGTAACGAACACCGTTGATACCCTGAGTATTGACACACTCACCTGTTACCTTTTCGCCCTTAATGTATTTAGCAGCACCAAGACCTGCGATTTGGCTTTCTTCAGTTACATAGTCAACAAGGTCATGAACCTGCAAAACGTTACCACAAGCAAATACACCTGCGTGCTCTGTTTCACGGTATTCGTCAACTTTAGGACCATTGGTAATTCTGTCTAAATCAAGTCCCGAATTCTTTGAAAGTTCATTTTCAGGAATAAGACCAACTGACAACATAAGTGTATCACAAGGAACATACTCTTCTGTTCCCGGAATTGGCTGAAGCTTATCGTCAACCTTTGCAATTGTTACACCCTCAAGTCTGTCTTTACCGTGAGTTGCTACAACTGTACAACTGAGTTTAAGCGGAATACCAAAGTCGTCAAGACATTGTACGATATTTCTGGTAAGACCACCTGAATATGGCATAAGTTCGCAAACCATTTTAACCTTTGCGCCCTCAAGTGTCATACGACGAGCCATAATAAGACCAATGTCACCCGAACCTAAAATAACAACTTCGTGACCTGGCATATAGCCGTCAATATTAACATATTTTTGCGCAGTACCTGCTGTCATAATACCTGAACAACGGCTACCTGCAATGCTGAGTGCTCCACGGGGTCTTTCACGACAACCCATAGCAAGAACTACTGCCTTTGCCTGAATTTTAAGAAGTCCGTCTTTCTTGTTAACTGCTGTTACAACGTTACCATCAGCAACATCAAGCACCATTGTGTCTGTTTTAACAACAATGTCGGTATCTTCAAGAAGCTTCATAAATCTGCCTGCATATTCAGGACCTGAAAGTTCTTCACCAAAATAGTGAAGTCCGAAACCGGTATGAATACACTGTTCAAGAATACCGCCAAGTGTTTCAGCACGTTCAAGAACAATAATGCTGTCAACACCGTTTTCTTTTGCTTTAAGTGCAGCCGCCATACCTGCGGGGCCGCCACCCACTACGACAAGGTCATAATTTAACATACCGATTCACCTCACTTTGTTCTTTCATAAATAATTTTAGAGTCGCCACCAAATTTTGTGATGTCGCTCATTGGAACATCTAATTCACGGGCAAGGATTTCAACAACCTTACTTCCGCAGAAGCCACCCTGACAACGTCCCATACCCGCTCTTGTTCTACGCTTAACACCGTCAACATCACGAGCACCTGCAGGAGCTTTAATGGCATCAATAATTTCACCCTCTGTGATTGTTTCACAACGGCAAACGATTCTGCCATAAGCAGGATTTTTCTTGATAAGCTCTGCTCTTTCTTCGTCACTCATATGGCGGAAGCGAACGGGCTCTTCTCTGGTGTCAGTATATGACTCTTTTTCAACAAGCTCAAGTTTTTCATTTAAAATTTCACGTACATAAATTGCGATTGCAGGAGCAGATGAAAGACCCGGGGATTCAATACCTGCAACATTTAAGAAGTTCTCACTCTTATCACACCAGCCGATAATAAAATCATCATTAACCGGATGAGCACGAACGCCTGCAAAAGATGTGATTGCATTTCTTGTAGAAACAATCGGAACAGATTTGAGTGCCTTTTCAACAATCTCTTTAAGTCCTTCGGGAGTTGTTGTAATATCTTCTTTATCCTGAATATTAAGTGCTGTTGGTCCGATAAGCAGGTTGCCGTCCACAGTTGGTGTTACAAGAATACCCTTGCCCATTTCGTTAGGACATTGGAAAATTGTGTGAACTGCAAGATTACCAACTGACTTATCAAGAACATAGTACTCGCCTTTTCTCGGTACTAATTCAATTGAATCATCGCCAACCATTTTTGCGAGTTCATCTGAGAAATTACCTGCAGCATTGATGATATATTTTGCACCGATGTCGCCTACAGTAGTCTGAAGAACATAACCGTCTGCATTTTCCTCGATTGCTTTTACTTCACAATTTCTAATGAATTCAACACCATTAGTTACCGCATTTTCAACGGCTGCAATTGTGAGCTCATAAGGACAAACAATACCCGCACTCTCTGAAAGCAAAGCACCAACAGCCTCGTCGCTTATATTGGGTTCAATTCTGCGAAGTTCATCTCTGTCAATAACTGAAAGTTCGGGAACACCATTATTGATACCTCTCCTATAAAGTTCTTTAACGTGTTCCATTTCAGAATCTGAAAAAGCAACAACTACCGAGCCATTCTTTTTGAATGGAACTGAAAGTTTTTCACAAACTTCAGGCATCATTGCAGTACCTTTAACGTTAAGTTCTGCTTTAAGTGTACCGTTCTGTGCGTCAAAACCGCCGTGAACAATTGCACTATTTGCTTTTGTTGTACCCATTGCAACGTCATTGCATTTTTCAAGCAACGCAACGTTGAGCTTGAAACGGCTGAGTTCACGGGCAATAAGTCCGCCAACTACACCTGCGCCTACAATTGCTACATCGTAAGTCATAATTCAACCCTTCTTTTTCAAAATTTCGGCACATTTCTGCACCATAATTTATACTTCAATAGATTATAACATATTCCGATTGATTTTAACATAGTTTTTTAAAATATTTTCAATATTTTTACACTATTTTATCTGTGCTTTCAGCTTTTCTCCTATTCTCTTGATTATTCTTTTTTCAAGCCTTGAAATATAACTTTGGGATATTCCAAGTTTATCTGCTACCTCTTTTTGTGTCATTTCTTCTTTTTCACCAAGACCAAAACGCATATCAATGATTTCTCTTTCTCTTTTAGGCAGGGTTTCAATTACCTTTAGCAGTACTCTTTTCTCATCCTCTTCTTCCATTTCACGATTTATTTCATCCCCATCGCTACCAAGCACATCGGCTAACATCAATTCATTACCGTCCCAGTCGGTATTAAGAGGTTCATCAAGCGAAACCTCCATTTTCTGTGAAGCAATTTTACGCAGATGCATCAGTATTTCATTCTCAATACAGCGAGAAGCATATGTAGCAAGTTTTATGTTTTTCTCAGGCGAAAATGTATTTACCGCTTTTATAAGTCCAATTGTTCCAATTGAAATCAAATCTTCAATATTAACTCCGGAGCTTTCAAATTTTTTAGCTATATAAACAACTAAACGCAAATTATGAATAATTAGTTTTTCACGTGCTTTTTCATCACCCAAAACAAGTTTTTCACTTAAATTTTGTTCTTCTTCTTTTGACAAGGGCTCGGGTAATGAGATTGGTCCGTTTATGTAATAATTACCGCCCTTGAATAATTTTAGATAAAGCTTCTTAAAAAACAATTTCAATTTAATCATTTCTCAAATCTCCTTCAATATTGATATTTAATATAATCTCATATTCACAAAGATTAGTAAGACTCTCACCCACATAGACTTTGTCAATACTATTACCGTTAACCGTTATAAAATCAGGACGAAACGCCCTTATAAGTGACTCACCATTGACAGTATTTACAGGGATAAGCCTTATTTTTCCTTCAGCATCACCATACAATTGAGCAAATTTTCTTTTTTCGAGCATAATAACGGGATATCCCGAAAATGGCTCACGTAAATTATTGCCCGTATCCATTAAAGCAACTGCTGAAAAAGTTCTGCCATCATTCTGTATTGTGGTATAGTATTCTTGACTCTGCGGTGCTTTTTTGTCAGTCAGTTTAAAAACTACAGTTAGCACAATATATGAAAAAACCGTACACACAACAAGAAATGTAAGATTGATGTCAAAATATATTATCCCATTGGAGTAAATAAGAGTATCCCAATCGAAAAGCATATACAAAGCAAATGTAATACCACCAAAAACCGCACATATGGAGAACACCCAGAAAATCCGTTTTAAAAATGATTTCAAAGGCATTACACCAAAGGTCACGGCTACCATCAATACTCCCGTAAGAATTTTCAAAATTGTCATTACGACACCAAGATTATCAAGAAAAATCAGTAATGAACTTAATCCCCCCACCACCGCACCAAAACACAACTGCCAACGTGAACAATTACTTCGTGAGAGTTTTCGCACCGCCAAAAGCATAAAATAATTCACCAATGTATTGAGAATTACAAGAACATCAACATAAATCGTCACATAATCACCACACAAAAAAATACCTGATACCATTTTACACGGTATCAGGTATTTAATTTGTCATATTTTAGACGGTTTTCATATAATCTTCAAGAATGAGCACTGCTGAAACTGCATCGACAATTGCCTTTCTTTTTTTGCCACGAACATCGGCTGCATTGAGTATATTATGTGCAGAAACCGTTGTAAGTCGCTCATTTTGAAAAGCTACGGTTAGACCTGTTTTTTCTTCAAGTAATGCACCTAATTCACGACAGGCATCACTGCGAAAGCCATAACTGCCATCCATATTCTGTGGTAGTCCCACACAAATACGTTCTGCCTTTCTCTCTTTTGCAAGTTCTGCAATTTTTTCAACAAGTACATCCCTGTTTTTTTCTGTTATAACGCATACGGGAGATGCGAGAATCTGCATTTTATCACAAACAGCAATGCCCGTTCTCACATCACCGTAGTCAACTGACATAATTATCATAGATTACCTCTTATTACAATCAGCCTTCCCATTCAGCCGGTTGCTCTTCGGGTTCCGGTGTTACCGGAGTCTGAGTTGGTGGTTCGGGAGCCTGAGTTGTTGTTTCAGGTGCTTTGGTTGTTGTTTCAGGTGCTTGTGTAGGTTCTTCAGGAGTTACGGGCACATCTTCAACGGGAGTTGTTGTGGATTCGGTTGTAACACCCGGCACTGCACAATTTGTACACTTAGGCGGAAGATTTGATTTCTTATACCAGCCCGAAGCCTTTGAAGCACAATCATCACCTGCAAGGTGACCTGATGCAGTACAATAAGCACGTTGAACAACATCGTCGGTATATTTTTCAAAGTCCTTTGCTGAAAGGTTTGCATGAACTTTATCCATTACAGTTTTGAAGATAAGACCTGCAGGGTTGCCACTTGCCTTAACCTCTTTGTTGTAGTCATAACCGAACCATACTGCACTTATATAATAAGGAGTACCCGCTACGCACCAACGGTCATAGTTATCACTCGAAGTACCTGTTTTTGCAAATGTTCTGAAATTCTTGACCGCATAGCCACGACCGGTACCACCCGCACCGTACATAACTGTCTGCATCATCTGATTCATAACATATGCAGTTTCAGGTGAAATTACCTGCTCAGCAGTTGATTCGGGATTATTCTGAAGAATAATATTTTCGCCCGTACTGTCAGTTACTTTGTAATAACAATATGGCTGATAATACTTACCGCCGTTACCGAAAGTTGCAAATGCAGCAGCCATTTGGAGTGTTGTTACACCGCCGTTTGTACCGCCCGTTGCAAGAGATGACGGTGCTCTGCTGTCAATTTCATCATTCATTGTTGTAATATGGAACTTTTCTGTAAGATAATCATAGCTTAAATCAAAGCCCATTTTCATAAGAAGCTGTGCGGGAACAGTATTATAAGAAATTGCAATCGCATATTGTGCGGTTACATAACTGTCGGGTGAACCGGGATTTCCGCCATAGTTATTAGGCCAACGTTTGCCCTTCCACGTAATACCATAGTTCACAATCTTTGTTGACCAAGTAATATAGTTCTCTTCAATTGCCGGAGCATAAATACTCAAAGGCTTAATTGAAGAACCCGGTTGACGAACTGCAGTTACCGCACGGTTGTTTGAACGGTTTTCAGTCTTTTCACCTGCACCGCCCACCAATGCAACAACACGTCCGCTATAATCCATAATTGTCATTGCAGACTGGTATCTGTCAGCCGCATTTGTTACTCGCTCACTTGGGAAATTAGTTCTTTGAACATATACACTTTCAAGAATATCTTGAACTCTTAAATCCACTGCGGCATAAATTCTTAAACCGCCAGAGTAAATCATTTTATTTGCTTCATAGTTTGAGTAGCCCTGTGCTTTAAGGTCACGAATAACTGAATTTATAACATAGTCAACATAGTAACTTTGAATTTCATTATCTGTTGCTGATTCTGTTTTTTCTTCATGCTCCTCAACATATTTTTCGCTATTTGTGAAAATGAGCTCATAAGCAACCGCTTCGTCATATTGCTCTTGAGTAATCATTTCCTGCTCAAGCATCTTATAAAGGCATACTTCTTGACGTTTTTTATTGTTTTCAGGTTGCCACAATGGGTCATAATCTGCAGGTATTTGGGTAATTGCCGCAATTGAAGCACACTCGGCAATATTAAGCTCAGAAACATCTTTACCGAAATAGGTTTCAGCAGCGGTCTGCACACCATAACAGTTATGACTTAAATAAATTGTATTGAGATATGCCTCTAAAATATCGTCTTTTTCATAATGCTTTTCAAGGTTTAATGCAGAAAGCATTTCATAATATTTTCTGTTGATATTTCTACCGTTTTCACCTGTAAGGTTTTTAATGAGCTGCATGGTAATGGTTGAGCCGCCTCTGACCTTACCCGTTGTAACCGCTGATTTTATGACACCGAAAGTTGAACTAAACCAGTCAACGCCCTTATGGTCGTGAAAGCGTTCATCCTCAAGTGCAACGAAGGCTTTGGGCATCCATTCAGACATATTCTCCATTTCAACCCAAACTCTGTTTTTCTCGCCATGAAGCTTTGTAAGTTCAACAAAATTATCTTCTTCGTCTTTTGCATAAATAATTGTGGTCTGGTCTTGATTCTGTTTATAGAATTCAAGGTCCATTATTCTCTCACCATTGACTGTATCTACCATATGGTCAATAACATAACCACCTATTATAAGACAAGTCAAAACGCCGGTGAAAACAATCGCCAGCAGAATTGTAAGTATATTTTTCTTTTTTGGTGACATTGGGCCACGTTGTTTCTGAGTCTTTTTTCTCATAACTTTCCTCCGAAACTGTATAAAAATGTTCATAAGAACACAATTTTACAATTATACAAATAAAGTATAGCACAAATAAAAGAAAATGTTTAGTCTTTTTTTATAAATTTATGTTTTTTTAATAATTTGTAATAATTTTGATAAAAATAGAAATACATTCCAAAAGAAAAGGAAGTTATCAATGAAAATTAAACATTTAAAATTGATTGTTTTTTCTCTGCTCTGTGTTTTTGTAATGGGATATTTATTTATGAACATCAATGATAATTTAGATGTATCCCCTAAAGAAAATAAATATATTCAAAAAAATGATTATTACACAATAGCCGAATATCAAGGTAAAATCGCAGTTTTTATAAATGAAGAACCGATTCCCATTGATATTTATGAATCCTATGTCTATTCTCTGCCCGAACATGACAGAGAAGCACTTTCAAAAGGAATACGTGTTGAAAGTGCTGAAGAATTGCAAAGAATAATTGAAGATTATACAAGTTAGTCTTTTACAATTCTAATTTCGACATTCTTTTCGTTACCCTTGAGAGTTATTTCAACAATACCGTTGTCACGCACTGAAATTTCGGCAGGCTTGTTATTCACAGTAACCGAATAATCATAACCGTCATTCATTACTGCAATAACCGAATATTTTTCATTATTACCATAATATTTCAATTCGCATACAAATTCCGTATTGTCTTCATTAAAATTATTCGACAAAACCATAGTGTCAAAACCTGTTGAGAGTGTACCGGGCTTGAAATATGCATTAGTCCAAATGTTGATTGGGGTTGAAAGTCCGCCGAAATTATGGAACCAACCGCCCCTGCCCGACGTGATGTTGAACATTTCAAAGGTGTAATATGAGTATTCAACCTCACGTTTCCAAGCATCGAGGGCCGTTTTGGCAATTCTAAATGCGAAGTCGGTTTCACCTAAGTCGAGCATTGTTTTCCACACAAACCATTGGTGTGATAGCCACACGTTGCCATTCCAATAGCCATTTGTTATATAATATGATGCGGTTTTGTCAACTGCACTGATACCAACGGGACTGAACATTTCATCATCACTCTTAAGGTGACCTAAAATTCTCTGTTTTTGGCTTTCTGTTGTCACACCTGCAATAATGGGATAAATACCATCCATTGTCTTATTAAGATTTTCACCATCTGCAGTTCTGTAATGCTCTTTTGCGTCACCGTTTTCATCGTGAATTACATATGAGAAATAGCCACAATCTTCATCCCAAGAATATTTTTGAAGTGCATCTGAAATTCGTTCAATATCTTTAAGATAGGTTGACATATCTTCTTGTTTATCCAACAAATCGGCAGCCATATAAAGAATTTTTGCACAACGGATTACCTGTGATGATGAAATTACAGGTGTCATATATTTCTGTTTGTTTTCGGCATACATTGACTTTTGAGGTGGCAAATCGTCCATACCGCTACAATTATAGAAATAATCGAAGGTAGTAGTAAGACCACTTTTAAACTTTGTTGTAGTTGAACCATTGATTTTACCTGCAAGAAAATCATAGAACATTTTTACTCTGTCATAATATTTCAAGAGTTCTGTTTTGTCATTTGCTCGTTTAAGCATTTCAAGGTACTGATAAATATGTACGGGTACGGGAGAGCCGTGAAGTAAAAATGCCCATTGGTCATTGTCAGTTAAATATGTTTCAAGAATATAATCTGCAATATGGGGTGCAAATTCAAGCATATCAAGACCTATAAAGCCTGAATCCCAAGTATAAAAAGAGTCCCAACGCTTACCCGGTGTGTGATGTACAATATATTCACCGTTGCGGTAAAGAGGATAAACTGTATTTTGGAATACGGTAGCACGTAGAATTCTGTTTGAGAATTCATAGGTTTTACCCGCTAAATT
>JAZNZJ010000059.1:0-18780 GCA_045594885.1 Candidatus Fimenecus sp.
AGCTGTCACGAAGTGACTGATGAGGTGTAGGTTGCGATAGCAACCGTTACATATCATAATCAATTAGTTTTCCACCTCATCCGTCTTTGCCTTACGGCAAATCCACCTTCCCCTCAAGGGGAAGGCAAAAGACCCCTACAACCCCCAATTCTCTAAACAACCTTTTATTTATTATTGCATTGTGTAAGAATTGCTGTTATACTGAATGTAAAGGAAAATGTCAAAGGGGATATAAAAATGGCAATTCATATTCTAAAAAACAATATTTTTGTACTTGAAACAAAAAACACCCATTATGTGTTGGGCATTGACAAATACGGTTATAACCGACATATTCATTGGGGTAAAAAATGCAATATAAATGATTATGAGGCAACTGACATTTGGGACGAAAACTCAAACCACACACGACTTGATATGGCAAAGCAGGAATATACAACCTTTGGCGGAACAATGTATCGTGAAAGTGATTTGAAGGTGGTCTTTCCCGACAAATGCCGTGAAATTGAACTTGAATTTGCAGGTGCAACCGAAGACGGAAATCAATTAACAGTAATTCTTAAAGACAAAGTATATCCTTTACAAATTGCACTTAAATACAAAGTGAATGACAATGACGATATTATTACAAGATGGGCAGAGATTACCAATACGGGTGCAGAAAAAATAGTGCTTGACCGTGTTTTTTCTGCCGCGCTTACACTCCCGTCACAATATCCTTATAAAATAAAAAACACCAACGGTAGTTGGGGCGGTGAATATGTTGAAACCGAGTCAGAACTTCAAGGTGGTGCACTCAGCTTTGACAGTAAACGTGGCACTACGGGGCATAATCAGTCACCATATTTCATAGCACATCACAATGCGGACGAAAAGCAGGGTGATGTCTATTTCGGCACACTTGCATACAGCGGCAGCTTTAAGGTGCTTTGCACCCGTGATTTATTCTACACAACAAGAGTATCATTAGGCCTTAACGACCACGATTTCAAATATGAACTTCTCGGCGGTGAAACTTTTAAAACTCCAATGGTATTCTGTGGCTATACTGTTGGATTTGGTGAAATGAGCCGACAGATGAATAGATTTGCAATAAATCACGTATTGCCCAAGCAGTTCAACAACAAAATTCTTCCCGTGCTTTATAATTCTTGGGAGGCAACAGAATTTGATGTTAATTGTAAGCACCAGACCGCACTTGCAAAGTTGGCATCTAAAATGGGTGTTGAACTTTTTGTTATGGATGATGGTTGGTTTGGTGGCAGAAATCACGACCGTGCGGGACTTGGTGATTGGTTTGTAAATAAGAAGAAATTCCCCAAGGGCATTGACGAACTCATCAATAATGTTAATAAATTGGGTATGGATTTTGGCCTTTGGTTTGAGCCCGAAATGGTGAATCCCGATTCTGACTTGTTTAGAGAGCATCCCGATTGGGCATATCATTATGACACCCGCACTGCACACACCTTGCGTCATCAGTTGGTGCTCAATATGACACGTGCCGATGTTCAGGAATACATTTTTGAGTGTATGGATAAAATGCTCACAGACCATAATATCAAATATATTAAGTGGGATATGAACAGACCTCTTTCTGAAACAGGTGCAGAAAATCTCGATTGTCCGCAGGAACTCTGGTACAGACACACTCAGGCGGTTTATTCAATTGTTGACCGTCTTAAAGAAAAACACCCCACAGTTGCAATTGAAAGCTGTTCTTCGGGTGGCGGACGCAGTGATTACGGCGCACTTCTTCATTTTGACCAGGTGTGGCCCAGTGACAATACGAGTTCGGTTGACAGAATGATGATGCAGAAGTGGTTTACATATCTTCGTCCAACAAAGGTAATGCGTGCGTGGGTGACCGACGTTAACTGGTATAATCCGCCAATGAGTTTGGATTTCCGTTTTCATGTTGCAATGCAGGGCTCTTTGGGAATTGGGGGCAATCTTACAAATTATAGTCTTTCGGACCTTGCTTGTGCGAAGAAGAATATTGAACTTTATAAAGAAATCAGACATCTTGTACAAATGGGTGACCTTTACAGAATTCTTGACCCCGACCGTGATGAAATTCTTTTCAATCTTTATGTGAGTGAAGATAAAAAAGAGGCTGTGGGCTTTATTTCATCGGTTGTTACAAAGTATATGAAAAAGCAGATTTCAATGAAGTTTGACGGTCTTGATGATGACACAATTTATAAGCTTAAAATAGATAACACCAAATATGAAAAGAGCGGTGCATATCTTAAAAACGTGGGAATTCCGCTTACAATTCGTGGAATGGGCTACAACAAAATTATAAAAATCAAAGCGAAATAAAAATATGGGGCGGTTTTAAATCGCCCTCTATTTTTTGTCACGTAAATTTGAATTTGGCGGGATAAATACTATCTACAAGTAATGTCATTCTGAGGAACGCAGTGACGAAGAATCTCAACCAAACAGAGATTCTTCGCTTTGCTCAGAATGACACAAACAACCCGACAACCCCAAAATTACCAAACAAAAAAGGAGTTTCCAATACGGAAACTCCTTAATTCCTTATTTCAATTATTCTGTAATCATCAATGACTTAACGATTGCTGTCATTTCTTCTTCACCGTAGATTACGGGAACGGGGTAGAGTGGGTTACCCTCTTTAAGTGCACGTTCAACAATAATCGGAATATCCTCTTCCTTAATCTGAACAAAGCCCTTTGGAATATTCATTCTTTCGTTCATAGCATAAATTTCAGCGATGAATGCTTTTGCCTTTGCTTCTTCGCTATCACCCTTGATACCAACGATGTCAGCAAGTTTTGCAAGAGGTGTGTAAACTGCTTCGCCATAGCTTTCAAGCATTACAGGAAGAATAACTGCGTTTGCAAGACCGTGAGGAATACCATACTGACCGCCAAGGTTGTGAGCAACTGCGTGAACATAACCAACATAAGCACGAGTAAATGCCATACCTGCATAGTAAGATGCTAAAAGCATATTATTTCTTGCTTCAATATTCTTACCGTCTGTGTATGCTGTTTCAAGGTTCTCGAAAATCATTTTTGTAGCCTTTTCAGCATACTGTGTTGTTGACTTAACATTTGATTTGCCTATGTATGCTTCAACTGCGTGAGTAAGAGCATCCATACCCGTTGTTGATGTGATATGGGGTGGAAGACCCACTGTGAGTTCAGGGTCAAATACTGCATAACGAGGACGAAGGAATGGGTCGTTACAAGCATTCTTTTCGTGTGTCTTTGAGTTAGAAACAACCGCTGCAAGAGTACATTCTGAGCCTGTACCCGCTGTTGTGGGAACTGCAAAGAATGGTGGGAGTGGACGAAGAATTTTCATAAGTCCACGCATTTTTTCAACCGGCTGATTTGGTTTTACAACTCTTGCCGCTGCAATCTTTGCACAGTCCATTGGTGAGCCGCCGCCGAATGCGATAATACCCTGACAACCATTTTGAAGATACATATCCTTTGCCTCTTCAATATTTTCAATTGTTGGGTTTGGCTGAGTGCCGTCATAAACTACGTACTGGACACCTGCTTTGTCCATTTCTTCATAAAGAGAGTTGAGAAGTCCAAGTGAGGTAAGTCCCTTATCTGTTACGATAAGCACTTTATTGAGTCCCTTTTCTTTAATAAGGTTGGGGAGTTTTCTAATGCTTCCGGGTCCTGTGAGTTTGAATGGTTCGCCCCATGGTAAGAAGCATTCCATAACCATCATAACCTTTTGGAACACTCTGCAATATGCTTTGTAAAATTGATTCATAAAATCGTCCCTTTCATTTTTATATTTGACTATCAAAGATTTTGATAGCTGATTTACTGTCTTTGTCAATTTGTTCTTTCAATTCCTCTTTAGAATTGAATTTTTTTTCGCTTCTGATAAACGAAAGCAATTCCACCTTTATTCTGCGGTTATAAAGATTACCGTCAAAGCCTAAAATACAGGTTTCTGAAAGAACCTTATCTCCGCCGATTGTGGGGTGGCAACCAAAGTTTGTAACTGACGGATAAATTATGCCGTCAACTCTTGTTTGCGACGCATAAACTCCGTGCTTCAGTTCAACAAAATCTTCAGGGAAATGCTGGTTGATTGTGGGAAATCCAAAATATTTCTTACCAATTTTATTGCCCTCAACAACAAGAAAATCATAAGAGAATTTTCTGCCAAGCATATCGTTTGCTTTTTCAATTTCACCATTTTCTAAAGCATTACGTATTCGTGTTGAACTTACAAGCTCGTTGTCATAAAAAACATTTTCTGCCTGCGTGTATATTATATCATACTTTTTGCAAAGTTCACAAAGTATTTCGCTGTTTCCTGCTCCCGCTTTGCCGAAGTGAAAGTTTTCACCACTTACAACCGCCCCAACATTGAGCCTTTTTATAAGAATTTCCGTTACAAATTCTTCAGGAGAAAGCTGACGGATTTCCTCAAAGCTTACGGGAACGGGTAAAAGCCCCATTTCTTTTACAAGGTTTTCTTTGTCCTCTTGAGTAATTAAAAGAGGGGGTGAAATGCCTTTCACCGCTTTTAACGGGTGGCAGTCAAACATCAGTATTGCGGGAACAAGCCCTTGCAATGCAAAATTTTGTGTAGCCTTAAGCACTTGCAAATGCCCCTTGTGAAGTCCGTCAAAGGTGCCAAGTGCCAATGCGATTTTATTCATTTATAAGCACCCTCCTGACTTCAAGGTCGCCTTTTTCTGACTTTATTTCTCCAAGCCCTAACAATATGCCGTCGGGGGAGTAAACACGATATAAACCAATGGGGTAATCGCCGTGCAATCTTTCATAGCCCAATGCACCGCCATTGTGAAAACGGTTTGACTGAGGCTTTGTAACAATAATCTTTGGGTAACTCATTAGTGCACTTTCAATGGGCATAATGACACTTTCGGCATTGTTTTCATTGACAAGTTTTTCAAGTTCTTCTAAAGTAACAGATTTTTCAATTGAAAATCCATTTGCTTTTGTACGTCGTAATTCTGTCATTACTGCACCGCAACCCAAAGCCCTGCCAATATCATCACAAAGTGAGCGTATATATGTACCCGCAGAGCAGGTGACGTCCATTAAAAATTCTGTGCCGTCAAAATCATAGATTTCGAGTTTTTCAATAGTAATTTTTCTTTGCTCACGTTCAATTTCAATGCCCTTACGTGCTAAATCATAAAGACGTTCACCGTCTTTTTTTAAAGCAGAGTACATTGGTGGGGTCTGCAAAATCTCGCCACGAAAATTCTCTGCAACACTTAGCAACTGTTCTTCTGTGACATTTACGGGATTTTCACTTAAAATCTCACCGGTAATATCAAGAGTGTCAGTGGTAATTCCCAATTTTACTCTTGCGGTATAAGATTTTTTGTGTTCGGGTAAAAGCTCGATAAAACGTGTACAATGCCCGAGCATTATCACAAGCACACCCGTTGCCATAGGGTCAAGAGTGCCCGTATGCCCCGCTTTTTTTACACCGAGAAGACGAGATGCTTTTTTTACTGCCATAAAAGATGACATATCAAGTGGTTTATCAAGACATATTATGCCGGTCATTTAAGCTCCGCCTTTATAACTTCAAGTAATTGTGCTTCTAATTCTTCGAGTGAACAGTTGAATTCACACCCTGCGGCACGGTTGTGACCGCCACCGCCAAACTTTCCGCAGATTTTTGATGCGTCATAGGGCTCAATTGTGCGAAGAGATACCTTATATGAGCCGTCGTGACGTTCACGGATTGTAACACCGATTTTAACACCCTCGATTTTGCGGGGAATTCCTGCAATACCATCACATTCAGATGAACTTGCACCGCTTTCGCTGAACATTTCACGGGTGATTGTCATAATTGCACATTTGCCGTCAAAATGGGTTTTTATAGATGCAACTGCCATCTGCTCAAGCTTCATATATGAGATTGATTTTGTTTCAAACATAAGACGGTTGATTAAGGTGTAATTTGCACCTTTTTCCATAACCTCTGCCGCAATTCTGTGAACAGTTGGTGTGGTGTTTGAAAACATAAAACAACCTGTATCAGTTGCAAGACCCGTATAAATGCAATTTGCGATTTCAGGGGTTATTTCAACACCGAGCTCACAAATCACTTCATAAATCACTACCGCCGCTGCGGCACGGTCCTCTAAAAGAAGATTTTTAGAGTATTCTCGGTTTGACATATGGTGGTCAATACAAAGCCATATGTTATCACCATATTTCTCTTCAAAATCTTCACCCAAGAGTTTTTTGTCAGCAACGTCAACGGCAATGATTTTGTCGAATTCAATATCTGCATTGTCAAGATTTTCCCATAAATATGAAAATTTAGGGTGGATTTCGTCAACACAGCGTACCATTGTTTTTTTACCCATCAGGTCGAGTGCTCTTTTAAGTGCAAATGCACTGCCAAGAGTGTCACCGTCGGGGTTGCGATGCGAAAGAATAAGATAATTATCAAATTCTTTTAAGAGGCTAACGCACTCTTTTACATCTATCTTTTTCATACTTAATCCTCATTGTCAGTGATTACTGTATTTTCAATCTTTTTAAAGATTTCCATACCGTGTTCAACTGAATCATCAGCAATAAATTTAAGTTCAGGAGTTTTACGAAGGTGAAGCTTACTGCCAACCTCACGTCGAATAAGACCTGTTGCAGATGTAAGTCCCTTAACAGCCTCTTTTGCATCTTCAATGCCACTCATTGAGCTGACATAAACCTTTGCATAAGATAAGTCCGAACTTACATCAACACGAACAACAGTAAGAATTTTATCTCTTACTCTGGGGTCTTTTAATTCTCGGATAACAGCAACTATTTCACGCTTGATGTCTTCTGAAACTCTGCCTGTTCTATATCCTGCCATTAGTCTCTATATTCCTCCATAATGAAGGCTTCAAAAATGTCGCCCTCTTTAACGTCATTGAACTTGTTAAGACCAATACCGCATTCGTAGCCTGAAGCCACTTCTTTAACGTCATCCTTAAATCTCTTAAGTGATGAAATGGAGTCTTCAGAAATAACAATACCGTCACGAACAACACGGATTTGTGCGTTTCTTGTAACTTTACCGTTGAGAACATAGCTACCTGCGATTGTACCGGCTGAAGAAAGCTTGAATACATTACGAACTTCAACTCTACCGAGCAGGACTTCACGGAATTTAGGTGCGAGCATACCCTTCATAGCATCTTCAATTTCTTCGATGCAGTCATAGATGATACGGTACATTCTCATATCAACACCGTCACGTTCTGCAATTTCAGTAGCAACCGGGTCGGGTCGAACGTTAAAGCCTACGATGATTGCGTTAGATGCATTAGCAAGCATAATATCTGATTCGCTTACTGCACCAACACCGCCGTGAATAACCTTAACGGCAACTTCTTCGTTAGAGAGTTTTTCAAGATTCTGCTTAACTGCTTCAACTGAACCCTGAACGTCTGCCTTAACAATAATATTGAGTGTTTTAATCTTACCTGCGTTGATTGAAGAGAAGAGGTTGTCAAGAGTAACCTTCTGGAACTGCTTGAACTGTTCTTCTTTCTTTTCCTGCTTTCTCTTTTCAACAAGTTCACGTGCAAGTCTTTCGTCAGAAACAGCATTGAATATATCGCCTGACTGTGGAACTTCGTCAAGACCCATAATTTCAACGGGAACTGATGGACCTGCCTCTTTAAGTGAACGGTGTTTATCGTCAACCATAACACGAACACGGCCAACCGCAGTACCTGCAACAACAATGTCGCCCCCGTGAAGTGTACCGTTCTGAACAAGAAGTGTTGCAACAGGGCCCTTACCCTTATCAAGACGTGCTTCAATAACAATACCCTTAGCCGCTCTGTTGGGGTTAGCCTTGAGCTCACGCATTTCTGCTGTGAGAAGTACGTTTTCAAGAAGCTTGTCAATGTTCATATGTGTTTTTGCAGAAACGGGAACACAGATAACGTCACCGCCCCATTCTTCAGGAACAAGACCGTGTTCTGTGAGCTGTTGCATAATCTTATCAACTGTTGTGCCGGGTTTATCCATTTTGTTAATTGCAACAATAATGTCAACCTCGGCTGCTTTTGCGTGGTTAATAGCCTCAATTGTCTGTGGCATAATACCGTCATCTGCAGCAACAACAAGAATTGCAACGTCAGTAGCCTGAGCACCACGTGCACGCATAGATGTGAATGCTGCGTGACCGGGTGTGTCAAGGAATGTGATGTACTGACCGTTTAAGTTTACCCTGTAAGCACCAATGTGCTGAGTAATACCGCCCGCTTCGGTAGCAGTAACATTTGTATTTTTAATTGCGTCAAGAAGTGAAGTTTTACCGTGGTCAACGTGGCCCATAACAACAACAACCGGGTCACGAGGAAGAAGATTTTCTTCTTCGTCTTCACTGTCGTCAATAATTCTTTCTTCAATTGTAACAACAACCTCACGGTTAACCTTTGCACCAAGTTCGGTTGCTACAATTTCTGCTGTGTCATAGTCAATAACCTCGTTAACAGAAGCCATCATACCAAGTGTAAAGAGTTTTTTGATAACTTCAGCCGCAGTCATTTTAAGACGTGAAGCAAGCTCGCCAACTGTGATTTCATCACCAACTGTGATTACAGGTGGTTTCTTTGCTCTTTCAGCGGCAATTCTTTTAAGTCTTTCTGCTTCAGTTTCTTTCTTGCCACTTCTCATACCCTGCTTACGATATTGTTGGCTCTTCTGCTTTAATTTCTGCTTCTTAACCATATTGTCGCTGTTGTGAGTGTTTGCAGGGGCAATATTTTCGTATTTTTCATTGTATTTTTCAGCATCAAAAGAATTTGCTCTTGTATCAATGTGACGCATTTCACCCTTTGTACGAGCCTGCATTGGCTTGTTGGGGTCTTTTTCCTTTTTCTTCTGCTGTGGCTGAGTATTCTGCTGTTGTTGATTAACAGGCTTTTTGTTGTCAGCCTTTTTCTGTTCTTTATTATCTTTGTTTTCTTTGACTTCTTTCTTTTCTGTCTTCTTTTCTTGAGGAGCAGAATTGAAATAATCATCAAAGTTCTTTACTGAATTATCTGTTGTGATTACATCAAAAATGAAATCAAGTTCACGGTCATCAAGAGTGGTCTGTGATTTCTTCTCACCCTCGAAAACTCCGGTGAGTTTTTCTATAATCAATTTGCTGGATATGTTGAAATCTTTTGCCAGCTCGTGAATTTTATATTTTTTCGCCATATTCATTGCCTCCGTTCATTATACTGTAAAGCTTGTTTGCGAATCCTCTGTCATCAATTGAAATAACTCCCGCCTTTGAGCCAATGCAAAGAGAAAGCTCTTTCATAGTGAAATCTGCATCAATGTAAGGTATATTGCGATTATCGAAACTGCATTCGTCCAAAAACTCTGCCTTGAGTCGCTGGGAAGAATCTGAACAGGTGATGCATAAAAAAGATTTTCTTTTTTTTACTGACGCAACTGCGGCATCGTGACCGATTGACATTTTACCTGCTCTGCGGCAAAGACCAAAAATGCCTTTTAAGTTATCTGTAATCATTTGCTGATTTCTTCCTCCATACGGTCATAAATTTCGTCAGAAACGGTTATTTCAAAGGTTCTGTCAATTCTGTGTGACTTTCTGGCTTTTTTCAGGCAGTCAAGGCTGTTGCAGATGTATGCACCTCTGCCTGATGCTTTTCCTGTAAGGTCAAGACTTATTTCACCCTCAGGACTGCGTACAACACGAATAAGCTCTTTTTTTGGCTTTTGTTCGTTGCAACCGCAGCATCTTCTCATAGGAATTTTTTTCTGCTTCAAACCATTCACTCCTGATTATTAGCCCTCATAGAAACCACTTTCGGGCTTAATGTCTATTTTCCAGCCTGTAAGCTGTGCGGCAAGACGGGCATTTTGACCCTTGTTGCCGATTGCAAGTGATAACTGATGGTCGGGCACTGTAACCTGACATTTCTTTTCGTCCGCATCAACAATTTCAACTTCAAGCACGTTTGCAGGTGCTAAAGCAGCGGCAATGAATTCTTTTGGGTCATCACTGTATTTTACAATATCAATCTTTTCGCCACCGAGAACTTCGACGATTGAATTAACACGTTGACCACGCTGACCGATACAAGCACCGATTGGGTCAACATTTTCATCGTTGCTGCTTACTGCCATCTTTGTACGTGAGCCTTCATCACGTGAGATTGCGTGAATTGTAACAATTCCGTCTGCAATTTCTGTGATTGATTCTTCAAAAAGACGTTTAACAAGACCCTTGTCTTTACGTGAAATCATAACACGAGGTCCTTTAGGTGTTGCTTTAACTTCACTGATGTAAACCTTAATCATTTGACCCTCTGTGAATGTTTCACCCGGAATCTGTTCACTCTTTGGAAGAACTGCAGAGCCCTTGCCGATTTCAAGAGTAACATTACCTGTAACGGGGTCAATACGGCTTACCTTTGCAGAAACAAGTTCTTTTGTTTTTGATTCGAAATCTCTTACAACCTGACCACGTTCAGCTTCTTTGATACCTTGACGGATAACGTGCTTTGCAGTCTGTGCCGCAATTCTGCTGAATTTCATTGTGTCAAGTTCGATTTCAAGAGTTTCACCAACCTGAATGTCTTCACGGTATTCAACTGCGTCAATAAGAAGAATGTCTGTATCCCAGTCAGTAATCTCATCAACAACATTGAGGTGAAGATAAACTCTCATTGTCTGTGCTTCGGGGTCAATGTCACAAGCAACAACATCTTTATTATTATAGTCTTTTCTTATTGCTTTAACAATTGCTTCGCCGATTCTTTCATAAAGATAATCAGCAGGAATGCTTTTTTCTTCTGCCATCAATTCAACGGCTTTAAAAAATTTCTTATTCATTTTCTGAAAAACCTCCAAAATCATCTGCTTTAATCCAAGATGCTTCTTTATATTTAACATTAAGCTCTGTTTCATCATTCAGAGCGATAGTTACGCCTTCTTTGTCGTAATCGGTGAGAATGCCCTTGTATTCTCGTTGACCTTCAAATGCTTTGATAAGTCTTATCTGTATTTTCTCACCAAGATAAGCCTCAAAATGAAAATCACGGCTCAATTCTCTTTCAATTCCGGGTGACTGAACCTGAAGATTGTAAGCCTGCTCAATGGGGTCGGCTTCGTCTAACGGACCGTCAATTGCGTGGTGCATAGCAACACAATCGTCAATGCCAACACCGTCTTCTTTGTCAATTGTAATACGCAGATACCAACGAGCACCTTCTTTGAGGAATTTAACATCCCAAAGAATAAGCCCAAGCTCATCGGCAATGGGTTTAGCAATATCCCATACTACTGCGGCAGTGTTTTTTTTCATAAAAAACCTCCTGAGTTTGTAAAGCTCTTTATAAAGTCAAGAGAGCGGGTTGCCCCACTCTCTTGCCAACGAATATTCTTACTGTAACGAATAATACCATATAATATAAATAAAATCAAGTGTTTTTGCAAAAATATATACAATAATATATAAGGTTTTTCATTAGATGTTGCAAATCTAATTTTGTCTAATTCTTTTATGTGCACATTTCCGCTCCATCTTTGAGGGAGTAATACAAATAACAACGAACTCCCTCCGTCATTTTCTTGCGAAAATGCCACCTCCCTCAACGAAGGAGGAAAAAAAGAATCTGTGTTGCAGACCAATAATTTCGAATTGCGCATTATGAATTATGAATTTTATAAATCATCTGCGTCCTGCTCGGGCACTTCAAAACCCTGCGGATTTCCCGTGTAGCTTCCGTTGACATCTGACTTAACATCATCTTGACTTTCAGCATTCCAAATTTCGCTTATTTCTTCGTTGAGTTTGCGAAGCTTCTGTCGGGTGCGCATTGCTTTTTCATCAGAACTTTTTTTCTTAAAAAACATAAAATCACCTCCACATCGTTATTCTTTGCAATAAATATAAAAAAATTTTGATACGTGGTTGACTTTTTTTGGATGTTGTTGTATAATGAGCGAGAATAGAAGGGGAATACCCTATTTTCGATATGACGAAAGGAAATGATTATTATGAAAAAGATTCTTGCAGTTATTCTTTCTCTTGCAATGATTCTCGGTATGAATGTTTGTGCATTCGCTGCAGCTCCACTTCCAACAAATACTGAATATGAATGGGCTGAGTATTTCGCAGAGGTTTACAAGAGCGATGTACTTGACGCAGATGGCAAGGCAAATGCTCTTGCAGTAAGCACAACAATGACAGCTGATGTTAATATGTTGTTAAGAGCTTTGAAGGTAGCAATTCACAAGGTTGAAGCAGAAGGTGTTGACACAACAGAAACTAATATTGCATTGGTAGCTATTCTTGCTGAGAATGGTCTTGATTTAGAAGCAGGTCTGGGCGAAGATATTACCGGTGACGGTTATATTGGTGACCCTGCAAACGGTAATGTTTATGTTCCAACAGATAAAACAGACGTTGAAGCTTGGACATTGTACTACACAATTATACTTTCAGAAGTTGCAACAAATCCTGGTGCAGTTCTTGAAACAGTTCCTGCAATTGCCGGCACAGTTCTTGAAGGCAAAATTGATATGGATACATTCACAACAGCATTCCCAGAAGCAGCAAAAGCAGTTGGTGGCGATGTTGTTAATCAGATAGTTTGGGGCGTTGAGTCACTTCTCAAGATGGACCTCAACTCAGACTCATTCATTGGCAAACCTACAGATGTTCCTCCTGCAATTGATGACGGCGGTAACGAAGGTGACGGCGAAGGCGATTCAACAGGCGGCGGTTTTGACCTTGGCGGTTTGTTTGACACAGTTCTCGGTGTAGTTGGCGGTCTTTTCGACAGTCTTCTTGGCGGTCTCCTTGGCGGTGGCGATGAAGGCACAGGCGACGGTGAAGACGAAGGTGAAGACGAAGGCGATATGTGGGGCGACGACGGCGACGCTTGGGGCGATGAAGGCTTAGGTGACGCAGGTGACGACTTCAACGACAGCTCACTTGGTGATACATCAGTTATCGCAGTTGCAGCAGTTGCTCTTGCAGCAGGTGCAGCACTTGTACTTACAAGAAAAAAGAGTGAAGACGCAGAATAATTCTTTTGCATAATTTCATAATTGATATTTAGACGGAAATCTTATGATTTCCGTCTTTTTTTGCTTATTTTGTTTAGTAACAAGATAAAATTTTAAATTTCTATTGACAAGTTCATAAAATGTGGCTACAATAATAATTGTAAGGCGAACAAATGTTCGGTAAATTCAAAGACGCACGATTTTTCGTTTGCGTTTTTATTTTTTTGTGTCATTTTTGAAAGGGGAGATTTTATGCAGACACGTAATGCTTCTATAACTGAAATATCAGTTGAAGAATATGATTATCTTACCGAATTTATCGACTTTAATTCAGGCGATGCAATTAAAGGGACAAAATTTTTAATTTACAACAGACAACAAAAACTAATTTCACTTGTAAAAAAGGTGATAAAAAATGAACTTACCGATTTTGAACGAAATGTTGTAACTGAATATTGGTGCAATGAAGTGTCTGCGGAAAAATTGATAAAGAAATATAATGTTTCTCGTTCAAGCTTTTATAGAACAGTTGAAAATGCTCGCAGAAAAATTGAAAAGTCTTTGAAATATGTAATGTTGTATGATGAAATTTTAATTCCTAAATCTACGGAGGAAATATTGGAATATGTCAGAAAATATGAAAGCTGAAAGAAAATCGCTTTTTGAACTTGGGGAGGAGTATGAAAAGCACGTAAATCTTCAAAATGTTTTTATAGAGAATTGCAAAAAAGAAATTAAAAAGGCTAAAGAGTCGGGGGACACTCGGGCGGTTGAAATTCTTCAAAATAATCTTCGTAAATTTTACGAAATAAAGCGAGAACTTGTAGAAACTGCCTCGAAATTGAAAACGTATTATGGAGGACAAAATGATAAATCAAAAAATCATAAATATTGATATTACTCCCAATTCAGAGACTCAAATCAATGCGGACGGCGGTGTTATGTGGGAACATAATGCCACTGTGGTGAAGTTTCTTGTGGATTCCGAATTCGTTGGTGATTATAAATATTATATTGAATATCGTTCACTTATGGGTACGAGAGTTAGAACGGAATATCTTGAACTGAATGCAGAAGACAATTCTATAACTTACAATATATCTGCAACAATGAGTTCACTAAAGGCTGTGGAATGTTACTTTAATATTATTAAAATTGATGATGACGGTAATACCGTTCAAGTTGTCAAACCAAGAAAATTCGGGCTGACCTTTAACTATTCTTTTGATACCGATAATCAACTCTGCAGAGCAAATGATTTTTCAATAAATTATTTGTTAGAGGCAATAAGACTTGGCACATTCAAGGGTGACAAAGGTGAACGGGGAGAACAAGGTGAAAAAGGTGAGCAGGGTGAAAAAGGTGATAAGGGCGACAGCGTAACGATTGATGCTGTAATGTCCGACGACAGTGAAAACCCCGTACAGAATAAAGTGGCTAAAGCATATGTTGACAGCAAAGACAAAAAGTGGGAAATCATAAAAACAATTACTCTCACAGAACCTACAGAAAAAGTTGTTTTTGATACTGACGAGAATGGCGAGCAATTCAAACTTTCTGATTTTGCACTTAATTGCACGGTGGGAGTTGCGACTCCAAGTGAAGCGAAGCTTTATTTGACAGCTAAAAAGGTAACGTCAAACAGTTATCTTCCAAAGTGCCCACCTGTAATTGTCAAATCCATTTCTTCATCGCCACGAAGATGGATTTGCAGATATGACCAGCAAACCTCGGGCGGAGATATGAAAATGGCAACGTCGAGCCTTGCACCAACTGTAAATTTCCCCAACTTTAATGCTACACCATTTGAGATTAGTACGGAGTTACCGAGCACTTCAGGTCCAATTTATTACAGCGGAATTTGTTTATCTGCAATTACCACTAATGCTAATGTTTTTGACAGCTTTGTGTCGGGGTCAGTTTTTGAATTATGGGGAGTAAGAGAATAAAAGGAGGATAAATATATGGCAATTTATAAAGGAATAGATGTTTCTCGTTGGCAGGGAACAATTAACTGGACTCTTGTAAGAAACAGCGGAATTCAATTTGCAATGCTTCGTGCAACATATGGTTGGGGCGACAGAAAGCCCGATGCCACATTTGAGAGAAATTATCGTGAGGCAAAAAAGGTGGGTATTCACGTGGGTGCATATCATTATTCATATGCCAAGTCCCCCGAAGATGCCGTCAAAGAGGCTGAATATTGCTATTCTGCAATTAAGGGGAAGAAGTTTGAATATCCTATTGCTTATGATATGGAGGAATCAAGCGTTGCCGCATTGGGCAAAGAAAAGGTTTCTGAAATTGCAAAGGCGTTCTGCGAGAAAATGGAAAGCTATGGCTATTATGTTTGTATTTATGCAAACAAAAATTGGCTTGAGAATTATTTCACAGATGAAATCTTTAAAAAGTATGACATCTGGCTTGCTCAATGGACTGACAAACCAACATTCCAAAAACCATACGGAATGTGGCAGAAATCTTCAAAGGGCAGAGTGAATGGTATTGACGGTAATGTTGACCTTGACGAGTCCTATAAAAATTATGCATCAATTATGAAATATAACGGGCTTAACGGCTATGGTGCTGAAATAGAGGCAAAGCCACCTGCAAGAGGTTATTCCGCAGGGCAAAAGGTAGTGCTTAAAAATGCAAGACTTTATTCAAGTGCATATACCGATAAGGTGTCAAATTATATCAGCGGAACATATTACATTTATGACGGAATTTATTTTGAAGCAAGATACAGAGTTACAAATTCTTTGAAAAATGTTGAACGTAAGCCCATAGGCAAATATGTTACGGGTTTTGTGCATCGTGATGATATTAAAAAAGGTGTTTCAGAATGACAGAAAATGAAATTTTAAATCATCGTCTTGACTCCGTTGAAGCGGACGTGAAAATTCTTTATAAAAAAGTCAATGATGTAACACTTGAGCAAGTGACAAGTTCCACAAAACTTGACAGTATGCTTGTTACTTTGGGCGAACTTAAAGAAAGCATTGAAACATTAAAAAGACGCCCCAATTGGTTATGGGATAAAATCGTAGTTGCACTTATAGGTGCTCTCTGCGGTGTAATTGTAAACACATTGCTTTAATTAGTTTTAAGAGGTGAAAATATGATTGAATATATTGCAGAAAATGCACTTTTGTTAGTGCCGGTGCTTAATATAATCGGCACTATAATTAAAAATATTGAGAAAATTCCCGATAAATACATACCATTCATTCTCTTGTTTTTTGGAATTTTAGGGACAGTGGCAATTATGGGAATATCCCCTGAAAGCATTATACAAGGTGTACTTGTAACAGGTGCGGCGGTTTATGGCAATCAGGCAATGAAACAATTGAAAAAAGAATAATAAAAGGCGGAAGCAAGGTGAGTTGCTTCCGCCATTTTTTTGTATTGAATTAGTCAAGATTGAAATATTTTTTAGAGTTGTTAAATGAAACATCTTCAACAATCTGTGAAAGGAATTCTATATCGCAGGGGTATTTGCCGTCCTCAACCAAATCGCCGATGATTTCACAGAGAATTCTGCGGAAATATTCGTGACGGGGATATGAAAGAAAACTACGTGAATCAGTAACCATTCCCACGAATTTGCCGAGAACACCGAGATTTGCAAGAGTTTTCATCTGCTCACGCATACCGTCATAGTTGTCATTAAACCACCATGCTGAACCAAACTGAATTTTAGACTGTGCCTCACTGCTCTGGAAATTACCAAGCATTGTTCCAAGCACATAATTGTCTTTCGGGTTGAGTGTGAAAAGAACTGTTTTTGGCAATTTGCCCTTAACGTCAAGTGAGTCAAGGTAACGGGAAAGACCATATGCTAACTGATGGTCGTGAACGGAGTCAAAGCCTGTGTCCGCACCGACTGACTTGAACATTCTTGCATTGTTATTTCTCATCGCACCGAAATGAAGTTCCATAGCCCAACCCAATTCGGCATATTTTTCACCAAAGAATTGTAAAAGTGCAGTTCTGTATTGGTCAAGTTCTTTCTTTGTGAATTCGCCACCTGCAAGTGCCTTTGTGAAGATTGCTTCTAATTCATCAGCGGTCGCAGGCTCGAATGGGCAATATTCAAGTGCGTGGTCAGATGCACGGCAACCCATTTCATTAAAGAATGCAATTCTCTTTTCAAGGGCGGTGAGTAAATCTGCAAAGGTCTTAATTTCCATTTCTGCAGCCTTTTCCATAGCCCCAATCCATTCTTTGAATGCGGGAGTATCAATAAGAAATGACTTGTCGGGGCGGAATGCGGGAAGCACCTTGCATTTAAAAGATTTATCTTCATTGAGCAATTTGTGATATTCAAGTGTGTCCGCCGCATCGTCAGTTGTGCATACGCAATATACATTTGACTTTTCAATAAGTGAGCGGGGAGTGAATCCGCCCGCCTTGATTTGCTTGTTACATTCTTCCCAAATCATATCGGCAGTTTTAGGGCTCAAGGGCTCGTGAATACCGAAATATCTCTGCAATTCAAGATGTGTCCAATGGTAGAGCGGATTACCAATGCAATATGGCAGACTCTCTGCCCATTTCATAAACTTTTCATAGTCAGATGCGTCACCTGTGATGTATTTTTCCTCAACACCGCAACCACGCATTGCACGCCATTTGTAATGGTCGCCGCCAAGCCAAACCTGTGTAATATTTTCAAAGGGCTTGTCCTCGTAAATCTCTTTAGGAGAAAGGTGGCAATGCCAGTCAAAAATAGGTGTGTTTTTAGCACCGTTTTCAAAGATTTTCTGTGCTGTTTCAGTTGTGAGCAAGAAATCTTCACCCATAAATTTTCTCATATTTATCACCTGTAAAATAGATTTTATTTTAACAAAATAAGTATAGCATAAATTTTATTAAAATTGCAAGACGTGAGCTTCTTAACCTGTGTAAAAATTACACCTGACCTATGTAAAATTTACACACCACCTATGTAAAAATTACACCCGACCTATGAAAAAATTACACCCAATAAATAATATATAAATAAAAATATAAATAATATTATAAGAGCACAAAAAGAAGTTTTTTCTTCTTGCTTGTAAACTTTTTGTAAACAAAACATCTCTTTTGAGAATTCGTCCCGCTTTTTGTGGGACAAACTGGCTTCTTGGGGCTATATATGGGAGGTGTTTTTTTGAACAACAATTTTCCTTATGCAATTTTACCCTTAAATCTCATTTATGACGAAAAATATAACAGCCTTTCTTCAAGCGAAAAACTCTTATATACATTACTTCTCAACAGGACGAATTCTTCAAGAAAAAATCTTAAAAATTTCTACGATGATAAAAACGGGATTTTCATATTTTTTACCACTAAACAAATTCAGCGAAATCTTAATTGCAGCAACAAAAGCGCAATTAAAATGATGAACAATCTTGAAAAAGCAGAGCTTATTAAAAAGGAGTATCAAAATAAAGGATTGCCGGTAAAAATTTATGTTACAGATTTAAGGAATACGGCTCAAAAGTCAATAAGAGATGATGCGAGCTTTGACATAGAATTGGCAGAGAAAATGGCACATAAGCATCGAGAAAACTTTGGCAAAAAAAAGAATAATAAACGGCATAGAAAGTAATTTCTTTAATGAATAATGAATATAAAAAATTTGCAACTGCGTTGAAAGTTGAATTTGTCGGGCTCTTTTAAGATACCCCCCTCAGTCTGCTTCGCAGACAGCTCCCCCTCAAGGGTGGAGCCCAATATAGCCTTCCCCCTGCGA
Organism: Candidatus Fimenecus sp.; assembly: GCA_045594885.1. Lineage (GTDB taxonomy): Bacteria > Bacillota > Clostridia > Oscillospirales > Acutalibacteraceae > Fimenecus. The sequence continues at coordinate 18,778 of JAZNZJ010000059.1, forward strand.
GGG
>JAZNZJ010000060.1:0-3470 GCA_045594885.1 Candidatus Fimenecus sp.
ATTTGCCTTGAGCTTGGCAAACAATTTCACATTACCCGATTTTACCTTTGAGATAAATGCACCCTCAAGGTAAGTGAGCCACACCCATTTAAGTTTTATTGGTATAAGCATTATTTTCATAACAAGTGAATTTGGTTTTGCATATTTCAACGATTCACGCACATTTTCACTTGTAATCATATTCTTAATCTCTTGCTTTTTCTCTTTGGTTGAAAGAGTACAAGCAGAATTGGTCACATTTTCAATACAGCCGACAACTCTTTCGATGTATCGGCGATGAATCATTTCACGGCTTTCGTCACTTGTTACATTCCAATATTTATATAAATCAAGCATCCAACCGTGTTCTTCTTCTCTCTTTGCGTACATATCACTACGGTATTTTGCAGTTTCACTGTCCGCACGGGCACGCATAAAATGATAGTATTTATTTTCGAGTAAAACTACCCTTTCAACATCACGTACCACATCAAGATTGAATGGAAAATCGTCCCAAAAAGTATTTTTAAATCTTATATTGTTTTCCATTATATATTCTCTTGAAAACAGTTTATTCCAAGGGGTATATAACAAGTTTTTGTCAAACATTTTGTGAGCATATTCTCTGAATTCTCTTTGACTTGCAAACACTTTTGAAGGTAATGTCTGCTCTTGAGTGTAATATTCGGTATCGGAATAATATGTGTCAATATAATACCCTGCAACCACTAATTGTGCATTGTTTTTCTTTGCAGAATTGTACATATCCTCAAACATTGTCGGCTCTGCCCAATCGTCAGAATCAACAAAATAAAAATATTCGCCACGTGCCTTTGGAATTGCAGTATTTCGAGCACTTGGTGCACCGCCGTTTTCTTTGTGAATAACTGTGATGCGACTATCCCCCATTGCGTAGGCATCACAAATTGCACCGCTATTGTCGGGGCTTCCGTCATCAACGGCAATCAATTCCCACTCTTTAAGAGTCTGTGCCTGAAGGCTTTCAATACATTTACCTATATAATTTTCAACATTATAAACCGGCATAATGGCGGTGATTTTAACATCACTCATCTTTGAACTCCTCCTCACAAAGAGTCAATGCGGACTCAATGCATTTGTCCATATCATAATATTTATAATTGCCCAAACGTCCGCCGAAAATTATATTCTTTTCACTTTCAGCAAGTTTTCTGTACTGCTCATATAAAGCATTATTCCGCTCATCATTTACGGGATAATATGGCTCATCGCCAATATTCCAATCGGCAGGATATTCACGGGTTATTACCGTTTTTGCCTGCTCACCGAATTCAAAATGCTTGTGCTCAATAATTCGTGTAAAAGGAATTTGTCGCTCATTGTAATTCACAACCGCAACGGGCTGGAATTCTTTTATATCAAGAACCTCGGTTTCAAATCGCAAACTGCGATAATCAAGATTGCCGAGAGAAAAATCAAAATAACTGTCAATTGTGCCCGTGTAAAGACATTTTGAGGCTAAGGACAAATATTCCTCTTTATTCTCTAAAAAGTCAGTTCCAAGACGCACTTCAATACCGTCAAGCAATTTGTCAATCAATTCGTTATAACTGTTTATGGGTATTCCCTGATATTTGTCGTTAAAATAATTATTGTCGTAAGTGTAACGCACGGGAAGTCGCTTGATTATAAATGCGGGTAAATCACGACAATCTCTCCCCCACTGTTTTTCTGTGTAGCCTTTTACAAGTTTTGTATAGATTTCACGGCCAACAAGACTTATTGCCTGTTCCTCAAGATTTTGTGGCTCACCCTTAATCTCAGAACGTTGTTCTTCAATAATCGCTTTTGCTTCTTCGGGAGTTGTGACACCGAAAATCTGAGAAAAAGTATTCATATTAAAGGGCAGATTATAAAGCTTACCCTCATAATTTGCCATTGGAGTGTTTATGAAATTGTTGAATTCACAAAACGAATTCACATAATTCCACACCTTTTCGTTGCTTGTGTGAAAAATATGTGCACCGTACTTGTGAACAGTAATATCCTCAATTGTTTCGCAAAAAATATTACCGCCCGTATGATTTCTTTTTTCAATTACAAGGCATTTTTTACCCCGTTTTGTCGCCTCGTGAGCAAATACGGCACCGAAAAGCCCCGCACCCACGATTAAATAATCATATTTTTTCATAAAACATCATAGTCGTAATGAAATGAATAATGAATATAGAAGAATGAAGAATGAATAATTAAGGGTCTGCGACGCTGATTCTATTACAATTGCAACGCAGTTCCAAAATTTTTCATTATTCATTATTCATCATTCATTATTCATTAATTATTCGTAGTCGTCTTCGTTTTCCCAGTTATGATACACATTTTGAACGTCGTCGTTCTCTTCAAACATTTCAAGCATTCTGCCCATATTTTTAATGTCGTCGGGATTTGTGAGTGTTGTGTATGTGCTGGGAACATACTCAACCTCTGCTGAAACGAATTTATAACCCTTTGCTTCAAGGTCGTCACGGATTGCACCCATATCATTTGCCTCTGTACGAACATCATAAATTTCGTCGTCAGTGATAAAGTCGATAGCACCTGCTTCAAGTGCGTCTTCCATAAGCTTGTCTTCGTCAATGCCCTCTTTTTCGAAAAGGATTACGCCCTGACGAGAGAACATAAATGAAACACAACCGCTCATACCCATATTGCCGCCGAATTTATCGAAGTAATGACGAACATCTGCCGCAGTTCTGTTTCTGTTATCTGTAAGAGTTTCAACGATAATTGCAATACCTGATGGGCCGTAGCCTTCATATACGATTTCATCGTAGTTTTCGCCGCTGCCTTCACCTGCTGCCTTTTTGATAACTCTTTCAATATTATCGTTTGGCATATTTGCAGCCTTTGCCTTTGCGATAACGTCCTTAAGTTTTGAGTTACCTGCAGGGTCAGGTCCGCCCGATTTTACTGCAACCGCAATTTCACGTCCGATTTTAGTGAAAACCTTTGCTCTCGCATTATCGGTCTTCTCTTTTTTTCTTTTAATTGTACTCCATTTTGAATGTCCTGACATAAAAACATACCTCTCGATATTAAAATATTATAAATAATCAGTTTATTGTATCATATTGCACTCAATTTTTCAACAGTTATAATTGCATTTATTCCACGATTTTTTCAAAGTATTGTGTTTGATGAATTGGGGGGTGTAGGGGTGAATGCAAAATGCAAAACGCAAAGTGCAAAATGTTGGGTCTGCGACGCATCCCCCCTTCCGTCACTCGCTTTGCTCGTGCCACCTTAATTCTCGCCTGCCGGCTCGGTCGGTGCTTCTGCTTCGCAGAGGTGTCCACCGGACACCCGCACCCTCGCAGGGGGAAGGCTATATTGGGCTCCACCCTTGAGGGGGAGCTGTCTGCGAAGCAGACTGAGGGGGGTATCTTAAAAGAGCCCGACAAATTCAACTTTCAACGCAGTTGCAAATTTTTTATATTCATTATTCATTA
>JAZNZJ010000061.1:0-19282 GCA_045594885.1 Candidatus Fimenecus sp.
TACCAACCACCCAACTGCTTTTCATAACACATAAAAAGGAATTGAACGTGCAATAACGTCCGAAAAGAATCTCGTATTTATCTTTTGCTTTTTTAAGAATTAGAAGAGGACGGGTGGCAAGTAAATGTGTGTAGCAGAAAAACTTGAAATAAAAGATACAGTTAGGTATGCTATATTTAACGGTGTGATATACGGTTGTTTTTGTAATAATTATTATGTATGTACTTAATCCACTTAAATATATAACCCCATCGGGGAGGGGTTGATGTTTCCTGCTTTGTATTTTAAATTCGTCCTTATAATTTTATTTAACAAAGATAAAACTATGTTTAATGATGTGTTTGCACACCGTTACATTATTAGACAAAAAATCCGTCCACTATTTTTTTGTGGGCGGATTTTTAAATAGAGCAGTCTTTTCAAATCCTTGACATTCATTATAACAGAGTAGTATAATAATCGAAAGAAAGATTGTAGAATATCAGTTCGAGTGGTGCGAATAAAACACCCGATAGGTCAACTCGAACTTTCTAACAATTCTAACAGTTATTTCTAACAACGATGCAAAAAAGGAACTCTCGACACGATTTTTCAAAAGTTCCCGTTTTATCAGGAAAACTCGAAAAATGCCGCATAAATACTGAAAATTAGAGTTCCCGTTTTGAGTTAGAGCAAGGTCCATTAAGGGCTATTAAGGAGCAGTGGGTTGCACTCGAAATCAGTTAGGGAGCAATCCCCCGCGAGTTCGAATCTCGCCGTCTCCGCCAAGGACTCCTTGAAGGTTTTATCCTTCAAGGAGTTTTCTCTTTTATCCCAAGGCTGAACCTATTGCCATAGCACTTGCTTTCTTACTCTCACTATCGATGTGGCTGTAGATATTGGCGGTTGTTCCCATATCACTATGACCGAGCCAGTCCTGAATCATTTTCATCGGCACACCGTTTGCAAGTAACAGCGATGCACAACTATGTCGTAGGTCGTGAAAGCGCACTCGTTTTAATCCGTGTTCCTTCAGTACTACTTTAAAGTGGTCAGTTACATAGTCCGGCTTTATGAGTTCGCCGATAGCATCTACACAGACATAGTCGGTGTATTTTTTGCAGTAACCTCGGCGCATTACTCGCATCATTTCTGCTTGCTTTTCTTTTTCGGCAAGGAGAACTTCTTCCACTTGCGGTATTAAAGGCAGTGTGCGGTAGGAAGATTTGGTTTTCATAACGTCCATTCCCACAATGCCTTTGTCGTTCTGCACCACCTTGTGACTGATGCTGACCGTCTTGTTTTCAAAATCCACCGCCGACCATTTGAGTCCGAGTACTTCGCTTCTGCGTAGCCCATAGTAAGCTGCAAGGAAGATTACAATATGAATCGGGTCGTTTGCCGTCTTGTCAAGCAACTCTTTCAGCTCTCCGGCGTTATAATATTTGCCGATGTACTGTTGAGCCTTCGGTCTGTCAGCTTGCTCAACAGGATTGCTCGGTATGATTCTACGCTTGACCGCCGACTTGAAAGCAAGATGCAACAGCGCGTGATGGCGTTGAGCAGTCGTGCCTTTGAGCCCGTCATTACGAATGCGGATATAATAATCATTGATTTCATCACCCGTAATATCCTTGACCTTGAGGTCGCCGCACTCACGGAAGAACGGAACCATACGCGACTGTATCATCAGCTTGTAACCCATGTAGGTGGTTTCCGAAACGTTTACCTTGTGCGACTCGAGCCACTCGGGAAGGTAATCTGCCACCTGCATGTGCGCCACTCGGCTACGCTCTTTGTCAGCGTGGGACATATTCTCACGCCTGTAAAGATCATCGGTGTTGTATTGGTCAAGAATCTGACGGAGGCGGTGTTCTGCCTCACGCTTGTTACCTTTGTTCGCATCAAGATTCAGACCTTGCCATTTCTCTTTGCGCTTACCGTCGGTGTCATACAGATTGATGACCGCATACCACTTTTTGTTTTTCTCGGTCAGGTGTCCTGTGATTCGTTTCATTTACTCACGCTCCTTTCTTTTGAGAATTAGGTTTGGTGTATTCTCGGGCAACACCAACACTATCACAACATCCGTCACAAGTCCAGAGATTATTCGGGACTGTCGGGGACGGTGCCTGATAGTTTCCTGCATTGGTCAAGAACTCAACCAAACAAACCTTCGGCACAATAATTTTCTTGCCCTGCTTGATGCTGCCGATGCGCCCTTCTTTGATAAGACTGTAAACGGTATTCTTCCCGAATTGCAACAGCCTTACCACATCCGGCACGGTCAACACATCGGGTTCGTTCTTAAACATTTTGAAATAATATCTGTAACTCATGAAGATTCTCCTTTCATAATTTTATTTGTTCTTTGTTATTCTTTCTGCCACTCAACAGCATCTTCCATTTTCAGCATACCGTTAGTGGACTTCACTACGTCCTCTACCGATTCACGAAGCCGTGCAAGGCTTTCGACGGTAATATCTTTATGAGAGTAGGCAAAACAATTTTGAACCATTGCCAACTCAACCGCCACCTTATAAAAAGTTCTGCTGATTTTATTCTCACTCTCAGCAACAATGCTTTTCATATTCGAGAGCATAGCTATCGGTAAGTACGATGTGTCATCGTTCGCTGTTAGGTATCCAACATAGTAACGAATGGCTTGTTCGATGAATTCCGATCTTGATCTGCAATCTGCTTGACGAAACATATCGTCAACCGTCTTTACGGTTTCGGGATAGAAGTGTGCTATAAATTTCACTTTGTCTTTTGATACAGGCATTTTTCATTCTCCTTTTTTGTTGTATTTATTACTTATTTCAGGGGTGTTACCAAGGATTATTTTCGAGAAATTAGGGGTGACACCTGATTTTTACTGTATTCAATCCTCTAAAATTCCCAAACGGTCGGCGTTGCCGTCCGATGTGTTGCGGAAGGGCGACAAAACGGGACGCCCTTCCTTTCTCCTGCTTTTTTCATCCAAGTATGCTACCACACCAACCCTTCAACCTTAACTTGCTGTCAAAGTTGCCCAAAATCACTTAATTTTGATTGGGACGGGTGTTTGCTCGACCACGAGAACAAACGTGGCACACAGGGCAAAACACGGCGTTATTTGCTCGAATAAAATTAACAATGCAACAATGCAAATGACTCTGATTGTCACCATTTTTACAATGCAGAGAGGACACACTGCAATGTTGCAATCTTCATTCGGGTATCGACCATGCCCAGCCTTTACCAACCTTTCGAGTTCGGATATTAGGTATTTTCTTTTTAGCTTCGTTCACTGTTCGGCGCGATATGTTTTTGCTCTCTGCCGTACGGAAGATTTCATCTGCCATAACCTCTTTTCCGTTATCAAGCATATCCCTAATCAACTCTTCCGCTACTGCCGTTTTTGTTTCGGAAGAATAACCGCAGAGCAATTCATCTGAGGTTATCTCGCTGTAACCGTCAAGCCAATAAAAGCCTTGATCGTTTCCGAGATTGAATGCCATCGACTTTCCCTCAGGTGCCAGCGAAGATTTATCGTGAACGATGATACGCACGTTCGGTTCTTTACGAAGGCGACCCACGAGCAACACGCTACGGGCGGCGGCACGGAAGTCAATTGAACCAAGACCGCGGTACTGTGAGCTTGCGCCTTTGGCTTTATTAAGATGACCGACCATCACGATTGCACAGCCTGTTCTGTCAGCAACGGCTGCAACCTTTTTCAGCACCGTTCGTATTTCGTTTGCGCGGTTGATATCCACGTCCTCGCCGATATAACCTTGAATAGGATCGAGTATCATAAGGCGCGCACCCGTTTCGGTTATCGCTTTCTCGATACGCTCATCCGACAGAGAAAGAGGATCAGTGTCCTCAATGATATTGAGCACCATATTCTCATCTGCGCCTGCTTCGATAAGCCTTGGCTTGATGGTGTCGCCGAGTCCGTCCTCTGCCGTTTGGTAAATCACATTGAATGGTTCTGTGGTTTCCATACCGGGCAGAGCCACGCCTGACGAACAAGCGGCGGCAAGTCTTAAAGCAAATGTTGTTTTACCCTCGCCTGGATCACCTTGGATAATGGTGAGCTTCCCAAACGGGATATACGGTTTCCATAGCCACTGCACCTCTTGGAGTTCCACCTCTGACATTTTTCTGATAATTGTTTCTGACATTCCGCCACTTCCTTTCTTTGATTTGTTTTAAATTTGTTTTTACCCCTCACTTCATAGTTCGTGTTTTATGTTTTGACAATCATAAAATTTCACCTCCACTTGTATAGGAACGAAAATCGTATTTTAACAACCCCTTTCAACATAATTTTTATCTCCTCAATGGGTAGAGCACGAGAAATCGATTTTTAGAACTATTTTTAAAAAATAATCTCTCAATGGGTAGAGCAGGAAAATTCGATTTTGTAAACCACTTTTCAAATTTTCTCTCAATTGTATAGGAACGAAAAGTAGATTTTGCACACCCTTCCTCAATGGGTAGAGCAGGAAAATTCAAAAAATATAGCCGTTTTTCAAAAAAATTATCTTCACCCTGTATTCCACACTTTTTTGAGATTTGGAAACCAAGATTTTTATCCTTTCATCTAATGTCTAAAAATCACACTTTCGTACACCCATTTTCTGAAAAATATTTTTTCTTTCACCTAATGTCCAATAATCGCACTTTTGTACAGGCTTTTTTCAAAAAATATTTTTAGTTTTCTGCCGGAATATTTTCTCTCCCCAATGGGTAGAGCATGAGAATAAACAAAAGGGGCAACATTTTCAAAAATATCTCTCAATAGGTAGAGCACGAAAACGCAAAAAATATAACCATTTTCTAAAAAATTTATTTTTCCTCATAGGATAGAGCACGTAAAATCAATTTTTAAAACCATTTTTAAAAATTTCCTTTCACTTAATGTCAAAAAATTGAGGTTTTGTAGACCTATTTTTTATAAAACTTTTTATCCTTTTCACCTAATGTCAAAAAAGCAGGGTTTTGTAGCCCCATTTTCGCAAAAAAATAACCGTAAATTATTTGAAAAAATTTTCAATAACTTACGGTTATGTGTTGGAATAGGACTTTGATTTATTTAGATATTGTTGTATAATGAAATAAAGGTTTTGTAATATAGGAGGACTTATCTTGAATTCTTTAGGTCAGTGTGAAGTATTAGGATATAAATGCAAGTTTCAATACGAAAATTTTCGTTTAGCAATAATTCCCGATGACAATGAAATAGTAGGAAAACTATATCGCAGCATCCGTGATGACATGCAAAGTAAGAACTTTATTGTAAGAACCGACTCCTTAACGACCAAGGGAGCGTATTGTTTATATATTTGTTCAAGAATCGATCTTTCTATCGGAGGCGGAGGAATATATCTTGATGTAATTTATCACTTTGAATTCTACGCTACTGCAGATATTGATTCAATCGCAATTTACTCCGACACTTTGACTAAATATGTTGAAATCTCTTCATATTACTTTCAACGTAAAGAAAACGGAGAAAAACTATTATCAACCACAGATGATCTGCTATATCATTTTGATGAAATCAATGGTTTCTCCTTTAATTATCAAGGCCAGACAGTGAAGGGGCATATAGATATCGGCAATATATTAATGCGCGGCATAGCAAGTGATTTGAAACTCAAATCAAGACTTGTCTTATCTTTCACTCCACTAAATGATAATGATTTCATTATCGACTTGTGTGAAGGAGTAACCAAAGTCCTACAATTCCTCTGTTATGAAAAAGAAATTGTTTTTAATAGAATTGAATTAGTTGGTTCCCATAATAGCAAACGTTGTATGTTGGGAGAATTACATACCCCCGATAATAAGGCGGAAGTTAAATATCGTATCGAACACTCACCATATCCTCTGATGGAAAATCAACTTGGATTGTTTTTTGAAAAAGTTTTATCAGATAAAAAACTTTATACACGACATCTACCCAAGAATAATGAGATATTTTCTTCAGATGTCATTCGATTCCTCAACATATTCTCAGCTTTTGAGAATGAATATAATAAACTTCCAAAGGAAACAAGAAAAAAGGATGCTTCAAAATATGACTCTATTCGCTCAGATGTAATCAATAAATTGAACGATATGAATACAGAAGATATCTCGGAAATCGATAAAGAATTTATAAGCATGACAACAAAACGGGTCAGCGAACTTGGAAAATCATATGGCGAGCGTCAAAAACTTTCTATGTCATTAAACTTGTATTACGATTACCTGAAACCATCTTTTAAACGTTGGGGACTGGAACAAAGTCAGATTGATGGCATGTCAGATGACCTGTGTAATCTTCGCGACAAGGTAGTTCATAATAATTTTGATGGTGAAATAGATGATCATATAACGAGAATTCAAATTTCAATGTTGGAAAGACTCACTTATGCTATGATGTTGAAACGTTATAAGATTACAAATATTGAAAATATTATTTCAGCCACTTTCTTTTAACGGAAATGTAAAACGCCCACAGGATATTGTTTTGATCTGTTTTCAATACAATATTCCGTGGGCACTTTTCTATTTGTGGGTATATTTTTCTTTAATGTAGTGTGCTACATGATCATAATCGCCAAAAATGAATTTTTCATTTATCCCAATTAAGTCTAACTCCTTTAAGATTTGTTCTTTGTTTTCAACAACAATAACATAGTCAGGCCATACCCTTTGTTGGGATAAGATATGACAATCATATATTGTTTCATCATAAGATAAAAACGCTTGATAAATAAACAAGCCTTGCTGATTACGCCCTCTTTCAAAAGACAAATAAGGTGTATAAAGAAAATTCGGAATACAATTTAGCCACCAAACCGTCGCTTGTATCTCCACTATTTGTGTAAGAAACTCTTGCAACATAAGAGTATACTCTAACACCTCTAAATTTATTTTGCCTGTTTTCTTCTCTATTTCATTTATAAGTTCTACTCGCTCTGTGATAAATTTATAATTAATTTTCTGTTTATATCCACCATTGTCGTATTTGGGGAATCTTGAGCGTTTTGGTATAGGTGGTTGCATATCTATTAAATAATATTTCCAGTCATCATTAAGCCTTTTAAAATAATAATGAAAATTTTCCGGATGCTGATTTTCAAACTCATCAAACTTCCGATACATTTTAAAAACAATATCATCCTCGTTTTGAATGAATCGTTTAAGAAAATTATCGTCTTCATGAGTATGCAAAAGATCTGTAATATCTATTAAATCATTCCGTAAAAGATATATAAATCCTCGAGTTGTATCCAGTCGCTCATCTTTACCGGTATATGGCTGACAAGCAAAATATAATGCAACCAGTGGAGAACGGGTAAAGTCAATTAGATTTGTTGGGATCCCATGATGCTGTGCAAAAGCAAGAAAATCCTTGCGTTCATCTTCCGTAATCTTATGATATATCTCTCGCTTAAATTCATTCTTCATTTTTATGAAAGGATATTCGCCATCTCTGAGAGCTGATGAAATAGTATTATTGTAATTTGTAGGTTCCCCTCTAAAAATATAGTCCTCGAATTTTCCCTCTGCAAATAACTTCATATAATTGGACAGACTTTTAATAACTATTTCTTTGGGAGAAGGTAATCCTTTAATGTGTCTTTTTGAATATAACATAATTATCCTCCACACTATCCATTTTAACAAATTATAACATAATAATTGTCAAAAGTCACCATAAACGATTGAAACAGCTTAGTGTGCATTCGCATACTAAGCTGTTGTTGAGTTATCCACCGTAGTTTTTATCACTCATCAATATGCAGACATACCATTTATTGTTTGCCTTGGTTACACCTACAGCGATGTAGGGATACTTGGAAGCCCCGACATACGACCAGTGACCTTTGCTGTGATGGAAGCCGTCTGCGATTCGGTCGGACATACTTTCTGCCGTACCGAACCAATCGCCCATGCCGATAGCTTCTCGGCTGTAGCCTTTATAGTAACTGTCATTGGGCAGACCATATGGCGCAAGGTCAACATACTGACCGTATTTTAGTTCTGTGCTGACGTGCTGTTCCGCGCGATGCTTAAAGGTTGATGTAAGCTCGTTTGCTCTGTATCGTGCCACCTCAGTTAGTCCGGGAAGCATCGTAGCTACCGTATCACCCTGCGCTATTCGATAGGCATTTATCTTTTCAATTACAAACCTTTCGATGTCTGAAACATCAACCTCCGGCCACTCTATTCCCGCATATGTTTTTTCCGCTTTTGGAGTTTCTTCAACCTTTGGCTCGGTAATTTCCGACGACGACGATTTTGCTATTTCAGTAGGCTTTGTTTCCTCTTTCGGCTTTGCCGTCGTTGGAGGCTCTGTGGCGGTTACAGTCGGTTTGGTTGTCTGAGTTTCGCACTCGGTCAGGGTAAACTCTTTTTCTTTCTCTGTCGGTTCCACCTTCGTTACAGGCAGTATTTTTTCGGTAGGTGTTTCTGTTATTACCGTTTCCGACACCGTTGTTGGCGGACTCTCGGTAAGCGGTAGTGCGTTGTTACCACCGCATCCTACCATACTTACGAGCACCCCACAGCAGAAAAGAAGGATTATGATTTTTCTCATATATCCTCGACCTCCTCCAAGCCTTGCATCACTTCTGCCATTATACGAGTGGCAAGGATGAATCCTGAACTGAATGCCTCACGCTCGGTGATACAGGAGAGTTCGCTTGTGCAGTCTTTGAACTTTTCAAAGGTTTCTTTTTGTTTCTCTGTGAGACCTGAATTCAGTTCTTCCTCGTTTTTGCATATCAGCTTGACGAGCTTATCCACCCTCGTTCCTCGCTTGATATACCTTTCGTGCGGACTGATGTTGCCGTAGTATAAATCTTCAAGTGTTGTCATGTGCGTTGCACCTCCTTTTTGCAACACAAATACATATCACAACACTTTCCACAAGTCCAGAGAATTATTTATAAAAAGCAAAAGCGCCGCATTTCTGCGACGCCTTCAAACTATTTCTCTGCCTGCTTGAGTACTTTCTCAGCATCTTCTCGTTTGATAGTGTAATACTGCAAAACCTTAAGAACATTCTTATTCTTTGTTTTTGATTCTATATCATGGAAATCATTTTGCTCAATTATAGGATTAATAATACTTTTTTCTTCATCAGTCAAAGATGAATATGCATTCCACCATTCTTGAGTCAATCCAATTTCTTCAAAATAAAATCTATAAATAATCATCGCTTCTGGCATATAAAGAAGTTTAAAAAACTCTTCTTCATTTTCACCAAACGCTTTGCAGAAGAAGGTATGTCCTTTGCCAACTTTTCCCTTGGTAGAGTTGAGAATTGCCTGTATTGTACGAATAAACTTTCTGTTCCAGTGTTCACCAATAAAGTCACGATTGCTAAAATAATCCGGGTCTTCAATTGGATGATATTTCATGGGAAACGAGTATATACTCACACCAAGTTCATCGCACAAATCGACATTTAACTTCAACCTATAATATAAATCAATCGGTTTATCTTTATAATTATAGAGCACATAGTTAGATAAATTATCATGACCATTGCGCACAGCTGTCCGAACGGCCTTTTCGTAAATTTTATGCAGTTCCCAATGGTCGAAGGCAATTCTAACAGGTTTAATAGGAATTTGGAACAATTTCTCCATGTTTTCCTCAGTGATTAGTCTTGAATCAATACCCTGGTTAAAATCCACATAACGCTTTTTAGGGCGGCTTTTGTACATTTCCTCAAACCACGGTTTTACAATATCGTGAACCGCAAGAATGGTTTCTTCTTTTGCTGTATAGTCTTCAAATAGGTGATTTGCTTCTAACACATCATAAACATCTTGGATTTTCTCACCAAATTTAGAAACAAGTTTTTTGTATTCTTTTACTACCGACTTGATGTATGCACGTTTATTAAAATTGTCTCTTATATTTTGAATTGCTATTTCATATTTGTTTGGAGGGATATATGTGCTATCTTTTCCGAATCCAGAAGCAACAATTTCATCAATTATTTTATTGAATTGACATGAAGCGAGAACATTGTTGTCCAATAACAATAAATCTCTTTTCGCACCAAATCTTTTTTCAGACTGTTTTATTTGTTCGCAGATCGGAAGATAATCTTTATACTCCGGTTCTAATTTTGGAACAGCACAAAAAGGGCATTTATTAATGCAACCACGTGTCATATAAGCAAGATAACCATTGTTAGCAGGATACTCATATTCAATTTCTTCAAGAATAGAATAATCTAAAGGCATGGTATCAACAACATAATCATTATCATCCAATATACCTTTCTGACTTAGAGTACCAACAAAAGGCCTGATTCCAGTTGCTTTTTCAACTTCATCAGGAAGGATGGATGCCATAACGCCACCGACCATTATTTCCTTCTCGTTCTTACATAATTTCTTTGCAAAATTAATGGTTTCTATAGTTATATCGAAATAAAAGGTGAATAGTGTCGTAATACCCACACGATCGTATATTCTGTTTTCTGGTTTGAAATACTCTTTATTATAAAAATACTTTCTATAATATACTAAAATGTCGTGTATAATGGGGTTATCTTGTGTTAAAGGAATATCATCTAAGATTTCCTTATTTCCTTTTCTTAGGTATTCACAAATTTGTGGTTTATATATTTCCCAAAACACCGACTCATCATTAGCATATAACTTTTCTAAAACAAGTTCAAAAGTGTCATCCAGAACCAAGGTGTTCAAATCACCCTTAAAGAATTTCACATCATCGCCTATGGCTCTATAATAAGAAGCAATCTTCATAAGACCCATTGGCGGATATTTATTCTTGTAATTTGGTTCTACCAATAGAATTTTGCGTGGCATTATTTCAACTCTTCCTGAATTTTTTTGATTACTAATTCTGCGGTTTCCTGAGGCAATATTTTCTTAATTATATCATAAATATTGCCTATTAGTTTCTGTTCTTTTTTAGAGTATCTTGATAGCGATTGGGATAAATACGCATCTTTTTTCTTCTTGCTGTCAGTGTTTTTATTGACATTTTGGCTCGAAGTGTCTTCGGGTTTATAAACAGTATTTATTGCGTTGAAAACTCTTGTGAACACTTCGCTTTTTTCGGCTTCTTTTTGCCTTAACTCCAATTCATGTTGAGCTTTTTTAGCACTTTCCTTGGAAGCGTCAAGTTCTTTTTGAGCTTTCTCTTGATCCTGCTTGCTTATAAACTCGGAGTTTTCTACTTTTTTATCAAACGTTTCCTGCTTTTTAGCATGGTCAACCAGCTTTTTCGCGCTGTTTTTCACTTTATTTGCAAAATGATAAAGGCTATAAAATTGATTGTGTAAGATAGGATATAACGCTTTTTCAAACTCACTTAATGTTGCATTGGTGTTAAAATAATCACGTCTTGCATTAGGTATTAAGTTTGTATGCACGGCAAAAATCTCACCAAAAAAATAATTGTTTCCACGAGGCTCTTTGTAAAATTTCGGATATCCAAGCGTTTCTTCGTTTCCAATCTGTATGTTTTCTTTCCTAATTCTCATGCCACGCATAGAGTTTATAATTGGAAGCTGTTTTTCAAATCTCGAAATACCATACCACATCCAACCCAAGATTTCTTTTTTCGAATTCTTTAGCAGTTCAAATTGAATGTCAGTAATTTCATCGAAAGGTACCTTTGCACCTTCAGTTCCCTCATAAATCGTCGTTTTATAAGGTTTATAAATGGGGTTGCCGTTTATTTCGATTTTGTATTCATCAATTAAAAAACCGTTTTCCTTTGCAAATTCGTAAATTTTACTTCTGAATACAAAGGTATTAGAATACGGAATAGGAGCTACTGCTTGCAAATATTCAATGACTGAATGC
The DNA here is from genome assembly GCA_045594885.1 of Candidatus Fimenecus sp. Lineage (GTDB taxonomy): Bacteria > Bacillota > Clostridia > Oscillospirales > Acutalibacteraceae > Fimenecus. The sequence goes on from JAZNZJ010000061.1 coordinate 11,823, forward strand.
TCGTCTATCAGATTATCACTTTCGGGGATAATATCCTCCATTATGACTTCGAAAAAGTGTTCTTCTGGTTTGCCTTTTTCTTCTTTTGTTGTTATAAGCATATCAACCAAATCGGAAGCAGATGGATGTTGGGTTGTATCAGCCAATATAGCTCGTAACAACTCTCCATCCCAAGACATTGTAGATATAATATCTTCTCCTGCAAAACTTGACCTGAATATTAGTTTTTTACAATATGCAATACCGGCCAATCTGCCTATTCCTCTAAACCCTTTGTCTTTTGTACGATCTTTTTCGGAATCGGCAATGTCAGATAATACTTTGTAAAATTTTTCTTTTGAAATACCACATGCATTGTCATAAATAGAAACACGTCTTTTATTAAGATTTATGTCAATGTCGATGTATGCAGACTGTTTAGTCAGCAATCCACTTTCGATAGCTTTATCTATGGAATCTGCCGAGTTCTGTATGTATTCTCTATAAACAGTATAACTATTTTCATACATTGCAGACGTTAGATGTTCTATAATGTTTTTTCCTATTCCAGCCATGATATAGCCCTTTCAACTTTATTGTTTGTGTTGCTTATAGATCGGTTTGGGGAATTTAATATTCAAGAGAGATCTAAAAACAGGATTTTGAATAATATACTCACCTTGTTTTAATCGCGTCATCATATTTTTGTATACAGGAGGAACATATTTATAATCAGCTTTAGCGATTTCTATAGCATTTGTTCTTCCATACGCATGAGTTGAACAGTTTCCGGTAACTCTCGAATGTATTGCACTTCTAAACTGTTCAGCAGAGAAAAGAATAATGCCAAGTGATCTACCACGTTCGGCAATATCTAATATTTGATGTAAGATGGGTGAACTCTTAGGTGTATCCTGAGAAGCATATTTATTTAATTCATCAATGAAAATAACCACCTTTTTGGGAGGATTGATACCTTCTTCATCAGAATATTGGCCTAACTGCAAATCATAAATAGTTCTGATTGCATCACCGAATACAAAACCTTGCATTTCCTCGTTCAATTTTGCAATATCGATAACATGAACTTCGTTCTTTTTGATATGTTTAAGAGCGTCTTCCATTCTTGTTTCTTTTGTCGGATTTGAAACAGAACCAAAAAGATTGTTATTATAGATGGACTTTCTTATAATTCTGCTAAATTTTCGCCAACTTGCTACTGCAATATCACTGCCAGTAGAAGCACCAGCGTTTGTTTGTTTTTTAACTTCTATAAGGAAATCTTCCCAATCATCAAGGCCGTTAAAGCCTCCTTGACCATTTACGATATAATTAATAATTGATTCCATTGTCTGATTGGGATCGTCCATACTTGCAAACAACAAATCCAAGTTGTCTTTATCATCTTCATATGAGTATTTAAACAACTTAGCCTTACCAAGTTTTTGTTGTGTTTCAAAATCCTCTTTTGAAAGATAAGTATTGCCCATATCGATAGATTGATATGGATAATAATAGTGAACATTTTTAAATGGTTCAGCAGAAATTTCGAGATTCTCATACATGTCGAGAGTCTCTTTTTTGTCATCTTCAGATTCAAACTCGCTCATTTCATCAATGGCAAGCAAGTCTTTGCCCTTGACATTAAATAATACAAATGCAACATCATTATCATTTTCATTATCAAATTCATTCTTAATACACTTGTCCTGAATTGATTTCAACAAAAACATTGCATACGATGTTTTTGCTGCTAATCCGGATATACCGGAGATATTCAGGTGAGCGCCTTCTGGTCCAATAAGAAATCTTGAATCCATATTAACGGGCAAAACAATTTTGTCATCTTGACCCGAATACATTTCCAAATATCCACAAGTAACTGGATTTTTAACATTCGTCAAGCCCAAAGCTTGTGCAACTTCATTTTTATCAGCAAATTCAACCTTCAAATTATTAATTAATGGCACATATAGATTCTTCGTATTACCTATAACTTTGGCTTTTACATAGTTCATACCGATTCTATTAGTATAATCCGCTGTATCTACATCGCCAAAATCGTTAGAAATATAGTCAGCCAAAAAATTGGCAGTATCGGTAATGTGAGAAATTTCCTCAATAACACCATATGATGTGCTTCCGTTTATCGGGGAAACCACTTTTACAACATCAAATGGATTTAATATCATATCTTGTTTTGTCCAAAAGTAAAAATCGTCAATGGTTGAAGGATTTTTCTCAGTAGCAATAATTTTTCCTATAACTTTTCCCATAATAAACTCTCCTAAAATAAATTCAAGAACATAGCAGTACTAAGATATCTGCTTTTAGCAAATCGTTCTGTAACATAAACTGGGTATAAATGATTTGCCCATCTTGTATCTGCACCATAGCATACCGGATTTCTTTCGTTGATTAGATTCGCCGAAATTAAATTTACTTCATCTGTATCAATTCCACGCTCTTTCTGCTCGTCGGTAACCATGATTTTTTCTATTTTCAATATTCCATCGAATGTATTTGTGGTATATTTTTTGTCTCTTATTCTCAGGTACCAAACAGCATATGCCATACCTTCTAATCTTGGAGACGTATACAAAGAAACCGGGGTTCTATGAAAGAGTGGCAAATTAGCAATCATATTAGAGTTGTTTTTTCCTTTTTTGTCCTTACAATTTTCGGGATTGAAAGATTTGGAAACTCCAACAACATTTCTAAAATTACTCTGAAAACGTCTTCTCTCTCTTGCGTTTTCAATTTTATCAACACGATACTCTAATGAACCATCCTTGAGCAAGTAATTGTCTTGATCTAATAAACCTGCATTGACCAATTCCGTAACCATTTGGATTTCTTGATCAATCATCAAATCTTGGATAACAGCTATTCCTTTGCTCTCGATTTTTTCAAATTCATCTCTTTTTGTTGAATAAGATAAAACATCTGTTATTTCAAGATTTATCTTCTTAAGTCTTGTGGCATTTTCGTTTACGTTATTTTTTATGTTGTTAAAAAAGTTCTCTCTACGCCATGTATCAGCACAGGCACATTGCGGTAGAGCAACTACTAACCTATTCTTAAAGTCATGCCTTTGCATATTACGGTTAATTCTCGCACAACAGCTAATTCCTATTTGACCAGCAATAACTGGATAAACTTGATTATTATACGCAATATCATCCACTTTGTATGTGTGCCTTGAACCGTCTAAGAAGTATGTAAACAATGGCTTTTCAGACACAATTTTATCAGCATATGGTTTCATGTTTTGCGTTTGGGGAGTCATTGGAGGAGCTGTTTCGCCATATTTACTCCAAGTAATTTCCGCATGATCATCATAATTAAAACTTGGAACATCGTAATTATCAAAACAGTATTTGTACGTTTTATAACTTTTGCCGTTTGTTTTTTCGGCAATAATATCCATTATATTGCTCATATTATCTCTCCGTATCTAATCCTAAATATTTTGAATGAATGTCATCAGTTATTTATGAACTTTTCTGCATCAAACAAAATATTTCTTGATTCACAGAAGATTTTAATTTTCTTCAACGCATTATAACTCGGCTTTGTCTTTCCTGTTTCCCAACGGTTAACCGTAGAAAATGAAACATCTAATTCTTTGGCAAAGTCTTCTTGACTCAACAAACTGCTTGTACGAATCTCTTTAACAGTTTTACTGAATTCCACGGTGGTTACTCCTTTTTACAACTAATATGCAAACTTATAGCGTTATTATAGCACGAGTGACACAAAAAAGCAATAAATATGATGATATTTGTAAAACCCCGGCGGATATTGGATGATTCCCAATTTCAGCCGAGGTTTTTGCACTACTGTTTATTCCTTTTTTCTTTGAGCGTTCTTAAAATATCGTTTATATTGGACTCTTTTGCGACTTTAGGATAATCTTTCTCGAACCCGATCAAAATATCCTTTGACTCAAGTTCGTCTTTTTTTACCGAAGTATAGACATTTTCAAAATCACCGTTTTTAAGTGCATCTTCAATAAACGGTTTTGAGTCCTCAGGGAAGGCATCCCAACCACCATAAAGATTGGTCACTGCTGCATCAATCTTTTCGAACGTAATAGGTGCGCCCTTCTTTTCATGCTCTGCCAAAATACCAATAACATCAGAAAGGTCGTTTTTATACTTTCTTCCGGAGCGAAGCTTCATAGCAATCAAATATTCCGCCGCTATTGTACGAACAGAAAGAACACCGTAAAAAGACTTATAATAAACTGAAAACTCATCCAGTTTCGGCGAGTAAGATCCTGTATGCATAAAATCTGCATTCAGCCAACCATTCGGCAAATCAAACTTGTCACCAACCATATTTATGGCATCCTTCATTGATGAAGCCGCATGGATCACGGCATCGATATCTGTAGTCATATTACGAAAGCCGTAATTTGTTAGAATTGCGGCACCGCCGACCAATACGATTTCTGCCGGCATCGATTTGCCATTGAGCCTTCTGAACTCTTTTGCCAATTCCTTGAGGTAGGTATCAAGGTTTTCTTTTGTAAAACTATTAGATGACATTGCGCACCTCACTTTCTACGATATTAAACCGCATGAACTCGGGAATTGCTTCCCTGATAGAACGATGTTTCAGTTCATCGCTTTTAGCAACCTTGGCTGCGACCAACACACTGGCAGGGAAAAGAATTGTTTTTAATTTCAAGCTGCGCATATCATCATACTGCGTGCAGATCGGAATGTCGTTCTCTCTGCTGACATAGTCGAGCATTGCGAGAAGGTATAAACTTTCGGGATACCATCTTTTATTATAATACTTGCGAATATGATCTTCTTCCAGTAATTCAATAACAAATTCGATATCACCGAGCTCCTTCAGTCTATGACAGGTGTTGCTCTTGAACAACTCAAAGTCGCTACGTTTGTCGAAGCAGGGTTCTATGAGGCTTTCCATCGAAACACCGAGCACCTTAGAAATTCGGTAGATTGTTTCGGCGGAACATTTTTCAAGTTGCGCTTTGCCACTACATATGTCATTGATGGTTGTGTAGGCAATGCCGCTGTCTTTTGCCAATCGATATTGCGTTATTTTTTTGTTTTCCATTAATTCATTTATCATCACGGTGCTTCACCTCCTGTCACTATTATTATATCGGTTGACCGTGATAATGTCAATAGTATTTGCATTTTCTTTTTTATTATGTATTAGAGTTGTCTGTTTTAGTTTTGATAAGAATAGTATACAGTTTTGTTATCAAAACCAATTCTTAAGAGCACATCGTTGAAAATAATATATACTTTTTTCAACATATATTGAGTGTGCTGTATATCCATTTATAATACAAATTCTTACTTTCACATATAAAAATCTCCCTGCCAGTGACTTTTCAATAGATTTTGGCCCTGAAATTTATGACATTTCAAAAAATGAGATAAAAATCTCGGCTAAAATATGAGATTTACTTATTTTAGCCGAGGTTTTCATTATAAAATAATATTTTATCCTTTTAGAGCATGAATCACTTTTATTATTGTCAAGCCATAGTCTATTAAGAAGTTCTTTTGTTGTTCGGAAAACGATTCTCGTTCTCGTAACGATTCCACAGATGAATGTCTAAAGCAATGCAACTTCTTTCTATATTCGGTTATTTTAGCTTCATCAACATAATCAAAACAAATTGTTGAATAATTTAAAGACAAGAATTTTCCATTTACCTTTAGCATGTTTTCAATAAGATTCGCTATCTCTGCTAATTTTTCATCAGTGCTCATGCTTTGAAATGATGCTTGCCTATTAGATATTTCCTTGAATTTATTATCAATAGCATCCGCTAATTCGATATTTCTGTCTGTTTGCTTAAATGTTAGGTTTGCTACCAATCTTCTGCGTTCAGTGTATCTGACGGTGCCATTATCATCTTTTCCTTCACCAATAATTTTATTTCTTATTTCCTTATTGACAAAATCATAGGTTTCGGCAGGAGGATGCTCAATGAGTCTCGGAAATTCTTCGATTATAAATCCGCATTTCTTAAGATAAAAAAGAATTAAATAAAACCAACATTTGTCTTCATTATTGTGGCTTTCGTTTTCAGGTTGGCATAAATATTTGAACTTCTCTATAGCTTCATCAATACCATAAATTTCAAAACTATAATCGTAGGTTTCTTCTACTCCGCTAAATATGTTATATGTGTTATTGATATCGTTTATAAGGTTATAAAATTTATAATAATACTCTTTGTCAGAAACGTTCTCTAAGTAAAACTTTCTTAAGTCCATAAGTTACACACCTCTTATTCTTATGCTTAATTATCTGTAGATTTATTATAACACATAATAACTGCTCCTGCAATAAACATGGCAGCAAGGGTTACTTGCCGCCGTTTTGTTTGAAAAACTTTTGCAGGAGTTTGATGTGTTTATCGGACATATTTGTTATGGTATAGCCGTAGGAGCAGTAGAAGTCGATGAGCCAGAGTTTTGGGATTATTTTTGTGGTTTGGGTTTGGATAGACTTGAGGTGGCCTTGGCGGAGCCAGCGGTTGACGGTGTTCTCGGTATAGCCTGTGATGGCGATGACTTGTTGGATTGTGAGTGCATCGGGAACGATTTCGAATTCTTGTTCGAGCCATGGACGGAAGTCTGACGGCAGAGAGGAAGGAAATCCTGTTTTGCGTGGTCGGGGTTTTCGTGTGTTCCCATACTTTACGGTTGAAAACTCGGCGTAGGGTGTTACATATTTTTCGGGGTGGAGTTGCGAGTCCTCTATGTAGGTGAGCAGGTCTTCTTTCAGCACGGTATATTTTCTTGTTCTCTTGCCGGTGTTTTGGCATTTGATAAAGCCGTTGTTAAGCATCCAAGCGCATTTGCGTTTACTGATATGCAGAGCACATCGTACCTGTTCTCCCGACAGCACTTGCGGTAAGCTGCTCAACATTTCTTCTCACCTCTGATTGAATAGCGTTTGCCTTTATCGTTTGAGGTCTTGACGAGATAATCAATGAAGGCCTCCTTGGTGAAGATGTAGCCACCTTTGTAGGTATAGGATTCAATCTTGCCGTTTTTGAGTGCGGAGTAGATTGTGTTCTTGCCGACGGGCGACCACCGAGCCGCTTTCATAGGCGTTAAGATATCGGGGCATTTCTTGAGCATCTTTTCATAAGCTTGTCTTTGTTTTTCTTGGTTCATTTTAATTCTCCTTGTGTTTTCTTTGCCCGAGAATACACAAAGGTTTTGAGGGGTTTCTCGCATCTATCTCGCAAATTTCTCGCAAAAAATCATTGTTTTTTCAAAATCTCGCAGAACAGATGGAAATATTGCAGTTTTCAGGGACGGAGAGGGGTGGTGCGGTAGATACTGCCTTTTGCTCGAAATGCGGTAGGTCGTGAATAGCGGCGCAAGAGTTCAAATCTCTTCATCTCCGCCAAAAAAACAAACCCATCAACAGATGGGTTTGTTTTTTAATTGAAACTAAAATAGATTTGAACA